>JAKORR010000562.1 GCA_029777735.1 Armatimonadota bacterium
CATGTTCTTGGCAGCGGATACGCCGCCCATGAAGACGCGCGTGGCCTGAGAGGAACGCCGGGGAGCACTACTGCGGTCACCGGCAATGGGGGCGGCCCTGAGATCCATGACCTGTGACGCCCAAGTCTCTGCCAACACTGTATGCGCTTCAGATCACTGAAGCCCGCCACCGACTGGCAAGCACCCTCCGCTCCTAGAGTGGGGTGCGACGGAGAACGGGGACATCGGTGACGTATCAAGATCAGGGTTCTTTCGCGGGGCTGTTTTGGGGTCTCCTGGTAGGTGCGATCGTCTTCGGCCTGGCCGGTTCATGGATCGGGGCACAGAAGGGCCGACAGGCCAACGGGTTCTGGCTTGGGTTTCTGTTTGGGCCCTTCGGCCTCGTTGTGATAGCCCTCCTGGACTCACGGCGCGCCGCTGAAAGCAGCCAGACACCGCCGCGAGGGGACCGGGCTGCCCTAGTCCGATCCGACGCGGAGCGCAAGGAGGCAATCGCGGAGGCCCTCAGGCGTCGCCCGGACTTGAGTACAGATACCCCGGAAGCGCTGCGCGCGCTCAGTGAGGTGGCGGACGAGGTTGAAAAGGAGCTAGAGACGCGGAGACTTCGCAATGAGTTCATCAGCGACTCAGCCAAGACATCCCTTGAACGCCAATCGGTGAAGCCTGACAAGGCTCTCACTGGTTGGACCGGAGGCCAACCAGCCAAGAAGCCTTTCGGACCGGTTCGGTGGGATGATGCCACGCAAGCATGGAAGCGCCCCTACTACGCAACGCCCCTTGGGAGCGCACTCCTTATCGTCGTCGCAGTGTGGATCTCCATTGGCGTGGTTCTTCTTCTCACATGAGTGGACATGGCCTGTTCCAAGGGGCCGCGTCCGTTCCCTACGTTTCCTTCAGCCGCTTCCAGTACGCCGGATCAACCACACTGCCCGGCCCAGCCGACTCCACCTGCGCCCTGTCCAAGCCGAGCAGCCGGCTGCGCTGCTCGATGATCCGCAGCACCGCGTTCACCGCCTTGACGTCGCCTGCCTCGGCGCGGTCCCACAGACCAACCTGGAGGGCGTCGAGGCGCTGCAACTCCAAGGCCCGGTGCTGCTCGACGGCGTCGGCCTGACGACCGTCGATGGCCTTCCAGAAGGCCTTGTACGCGCCGCTGCGGGTGGCGTACCCGGCCTGCATGGCGGCCTGGTCGTACGTCGCTCCGTCGGCGACGGCTTCGACGACTTTGGCGCGTTTGACTGCGGCGACGGCACGGGATGTAGCCATGTGACACCTCCTGCCTGATTGTCACACCTCAACCCCTTAGCATCCAAACCGCATTCACGTCTGGAGTTGCGGCGACTACGCGGAAGGGATCCGGGAGAAGTCCGTGGGCGTAGGTGGACAGCGCCTTGCCGACACCCCCTCAATGGATCAAGAAACAACGCGTCTTAGGGTCCGGACACGGGCAGAGAGCCTGCCGGTCCGGCGGGGGTAAGGGGGTAGGGGTTACTACCGGGCCTGGGCGGATACCGAAGCGAAGGATGTCCAAGAGGAGAAGGGAGGGAGAGGTGCATGAGACTTCTCCCTCCCCTCGGACCGGGTCCAAGTACCCCAGGTACCCCGCTACCCCATACCCCCGGCCGGCGGCTGAACTGCACCCGGCAGAAACTGCCTCTTCTCATCCATGGTTCGCACCTCGATCCAGTGACGTTCAGCAGCCAATGAGACCGCCGCGTCGAAGTGCGGGAGCAGGCCAGCCTGCTTTAGACCATTCTTGGCGCACTTCTTGACGCAGAAGCCGTCGCGTTCGGGCGCGTGTTTGTGTAC
>JAKORR010000563.1 GCA_029777735.1 Armatimonadota bacterium
CACAACACCCAGTCGAGGTCGTGGATGGACATGTCCAGGATCACGCCACCGCTCCACTCGTACTTCGAGAACCAGCTTCCTGCACCGCCAGGCATGGTATTGATGCGCGTTAGGCGCACCATGCCTAGCTCCCCTACCGCGCCGTCCAGGATCAGGTCGCGAGCCTTTGCGTAGGGCTCGAACCAGCGCAGGACGTGGCCGACCATCATGGTCACGCCCGCCGACCGGACGGCCTCTACAATAGCCTCCCCCTGCTCGAGCGTACGCGCCAGTGGCTTCTCGCAGAAGATGTGTTTGCCGGCTCGTGCGGCCTTGGTGCAGTAATCGGCGTGGAAGGGTGTTGGGGTGGTGATAACGACAATGTCAATGTCGTCGGCATATAGCCGGTCTTCGGCCTCGGCCAGCTCGGCTCCAAGCTGCGTGGCCAACGCCTCCGCATTGGCCCTCACAACGTCGTAGACCACGGCTACTTCGCATCCGTCGATGGCGGCAAAGTTGCGGGCGTGGTCGCCGCCTAAGGTGCCTGCTCCCGCTAAACCTATCCTCAGCATTTGCTCTCCTCCCTGCGTGCACCCCGGGCCTCAGCTTTGCTCTTTTCCTAGGCCGGACCCGGAGCCCATTGTTCGCTTCCACTTACCCCTTCGTCCCGCTGACCATCATATCAAAAACGCAAGAACCGCCGAACCTGTGCTTATTCTGCAGGCTCCGCGGTTGGGTTTCGTTCTATCTGGTTGTGGTCGGTGGCTCTCACTAACTGGCGCGGGCCCGCAGATTATGCGGTCCACCAAAACCAAAAGCGCCAGTAAGAAACATGCGACGTAGCCATCGTGAAATAGATATTAGCAGTTCTCCTCGGACCTGTCAAGAGGATTTTCGCACTAAAAAATGTACAATTCCACAGACAGGATTTAGGGGGAAGAGTAAAGGCGCGAAGAATCTCCTGTGGTGGGTAGACACAGGAAAAGGGAGGTCCCACGCCATGTCAGTAGACGCAGATAGCACAGCAGCACAGACAAAGATCGGCTTGGGCGTGGTGGGATATTGGAGTGGGTGATAGCAGAGGTGATCGGAGCCTTACTGGAGGAGGGGGTAGAGGAGGTGTTAGGGCAGGGATGGCGGAAGGGTGTAGCCAGTAGCGAGCTGGCGGAGGAGGGAAAGGTGGAGTGTAGGTGCTGTGGTGCTCGGCCTCGGGGTAGGTTCTGGCGCAAGGGACGCCGACCCAGGACGCTGGTGACACCGCGGGGGGAAGTGCGGGTAGCGGTGCCGACGTTGGAGTGTCGCTGTTGTTGTGCAGAGGCGGGGCAATGGGAACACAGGTACTAGGAGTGGTGTGCTCGAGTGGGAGAAGGCTAGGAGGTGCAGTGGGTGATGAGAGGGTGCAGCAGGGGTCGGTGAGAGCTAAGAGCTAGGGGTTGGTGTCCTGGTAGTTGTGCAGCAACCACAAGCTACGGTCGGTGAGAAGCTACGAGAAGCTACGCACCAGCGGGGATGAAGAAGTGATTTCTGGCGGAAGCGCAGGCGATGGCCCAAGCCTTCGCTCAGCGCTGGAGGGACAAGCTCACGGAGCGGTCCCGTCCTTGATGCAAAATCTCGACCTGAAGAACGAACAACACTGCTGAGAGCGCCTTGCACTGCTTACGAGACACCCTGCGTCGATCCGGGGGATGCGCCAGTAGCCCCAAAGGTATTTTGGCAAGTCTCTTCGCCGCTGCTCTCGCCCTCAACCCTAGCCCCTATCCTACCTAACATCCGAACAATCCCGGGCACCCTGGACGTGGCGCGCTAATCCGGTTGCCGGGTGCCGAGGGCCTACCGCAGTGTATCTGGGCCGGCTGCCCAGGAGGCGAGTGACCTGTGAGCAACGTCATCTCGCGACGAGAGGCACTCAGGCAGTTGGGCCTGAGTGCTGCTGGAATAGCCCTCACCTTGAGCGCTCGCACCAGCAGGGCCGAGCGCAGGCCCAATTTCGTCTTCATCCTTACCGACGACCAGCGCTGGGACGCCATGAGCAACATGCCCAACGCCTTCTCCTTCCTCCACACACCCAACATCGACCGGCTGGCCAGTGAAGGCGCCAGGTTTGAGAACTCCTTCGTTACCATATCGCTGTGCTCTCCAAGCCGTAGCTGTTTCCTGACGGGGCGCTATGCCCACAGCCATGGTGTGCGTACCAATGAGCGTAACGATCCTTACCCAGGCGTGGCCATCTACCCGGCCCTGCTCCAACAGGCCGGGTATCGCACGGCCTACGTCGGCAAGTGGCATATGAAGCCAGACGCCTCACCAAGACCCGGCTTTGACTACTGGCTGAGCTTCGTCGGCCAGGGCAGGTACGAAAACCCGCCAATGAACGAGAACGGCCATGACTTCGAGGCCCAGGGCTACATGACC
>JAKORR010000564.1 GCA_029777735.1 Armatimonadota bacterium
CTGGCCAAGCTGATCAGCGAGGACCGCCGGCGGGAAAAAGAGCTGGAGGCCATCGACGCGGAGATGGCTGCGGGCTAGAGGGGCTCAACCCAGTTGCGCAGCAGCTTGGCGACCGTCGCCTCGACCTCGCGCAGCACCTGCGGCGATGCCCAGGACCCGACGAAGGGGCGCAGGGCATCTGCCAGCGCGGCTTCGAGTTCCTTGCGGGGCTTGGCCGGCGCGTTGGGCGGCGCGGGTGCCGGACCGAGTTCCTGGCGCCCAAGCTTTGCGCGCTGTTCCTCCAGCACGCGGGGGGAGTCCCCGGGGGTTTCGCAGGGGCACTCCGCGACGCAGCACCCGGCATAGCTGCAGCAAGGGTTGTCGTAGTGGAGCACGCTCAGGTGGCCGCAGCTCGCGCACCTCCCGGACTGTGCGAGGGTGCGCGCTTCTTCGGGGCGGAGGTCTGGGTGTTGGGACATGCCCCAGTTTACCCCACCAGCTCGGTGCGGGCTGACCGCTGCGGGTAGAGGTGCCCATGAACTCCATGTACCTCCACCCCCCCGGGACCCTCTGGGTCCATGCAGCTGGCTATAACAACGGCAAGAGCATGTTTGGCCTCAGCTTGGTCTACGACGCGCTGTGCCGCGGCGAAGACTGCATCATCTTCGCGTGGGACGAAACGGAGAAGCTGCTGCAGAACTGGTTGCAGTCGATGCACAGCTACCACCGCAAGTTCAGCGACTTGCACGACCGTCTGCCGAATGGGATGCGGGGCCTTCCCGTGGAAGACGTGCGCTCGGGGCTGCGAACCCCCGAGGAGCAAGCGCTGTATGTGGCGGTCCTGCAAGACCTCAGCACGCTCGGGTGCGTGCGCGTCTGCACCGACGTGTTCTCAGTTGAGCAGCTTTGCGCCCAGATTGAGACCTCGCAGATGAAAAAACCCCGCGTCCTACTCCACCTGAATTCGATCTGCCGAGAAGAGGGGATCGTCACCGAGGACCACTACGGGTCGCTGCTGGCTTCCCTACAGCGAGTGGCGCGGGACAAGCAGCTGGCCATCCAGGCGACCTATGCGTTTCCGCGGGGCAAAAGTCCGCGTGGGAGGGACCCGTCCTGCTGGAAAGTCCTCTTCCCAACCCCAGATTTTTACCGTACGCCCGACCTGCTGACGGTGGGACGCAGGGAATCTGAGCAGCTTTTATCCGTCTGGTGCCTCAAGAGCCGCCTGGGAAACCCGGGCCCGTCAGGTCCGGGCGTCGTCAGGGGGGACCTTCAAGACGCGCCGAGGCAAGAGCGGGACACCGCGAGCAAGCCGCTGGGGTTGGCTTGGGTTGATGCGGGGCCGAGGCGCCTCATCTGGGAAGAGGCCAAGTCCCTCGATGAATGCCTCCTTGAGGGCTTGAGCAATCCGGCGCACGCCGCTGCGTATCTCAGCAAGGTGCTGGAGGAGAGCGCGGGCGAGCCGGAGATGATCCAGAC
>JAKORR010000055.1 GCA_029777735.1 Armatimonadota bacterium
TGCATGTTTGCTGGTAACTGGATAGCCATGTTCAGGCCTCCTTTCAAGATGTCTCTTCAAAGAACACGCAGACGTTGGTGTTGCCGATGGTCGCCTTGAGAGCCCCGAAGGCGGGCATCCGTCTTGGATCGTTGCGTCGATAGTGATGCAACAGCCAGTCGACGCCGTAAGTATCAGAAAGCGCGCGGGTGAGTTTGAGCACCCGGTCCGGAGTCACATCTCCGAGGTCGCGCTCATGCACGTGGACGTTGAGACTACGGTTAATCTGCGTGTTGGGGAGCACCTTGCGGATAACATCCTCGACGCCGAAGGGCAGGATGCCGCTCTTCTTGAGTACATCGAGGATCTTGTTAGCCATCCAGTACCAATCGTCGGGCTCAATGCCGCAGAGCCCGAGCCCCTTCCCGATGGCCTCCAACGCAGCAGCCTCTTGTGGGTCAACCTTCGGTACGGTATCATGGACTTGGCTGGGGCGCTCATTCGTGGGCGCCTTCCCTGTTTCCTGAACCTGAGACACTACGCTATACCTCCTTTCGTGTATCCGAGGACCTTCCTCACTCTGTCCTGACCTGCCGCCCTGTCGAGAGCCCGCTGGATCCGGCCTGCGTCCCGGGCTATCGTCTGGCCCATGAAGGCCGCTTTGAGCAGCTCCCGACGAGCGAACTCCCTATAGCCGGCGACCGTGCCTTTGTAGCAGATTGATTTCACGTGTTTGCCTCCTCTCTCACAGTCCTAACCACAGAGTCCTCAGCGCCGCGAACAGGATCGCCGTCACTGCCAGCACCACCAGGGGCCCGAGCCACAGGATGATCCGCTCGAGACGCTTGGTCTTGGCCATCTCGTTGACCAGCTCGCTGGCCGCCGCGGTAAGGCGGGGGTCTATCACCTGAGCCGGGCCGGCCTGCTTCCGGTAGAGCTCCACAGCCCTCTCCATCACCCGCCGGACCTCGGGGTTGGTCGTGGTATCCCGGACCGACTCCAGAGTCCGGAGGATTTCGTCACTGCTAACCGCCACGTTCACGCCACTCTCACTCCTTCCTCGACCTTCAGGTAGCCGCGTTGACGCAACTTGCCGAGATTGCGCTGCCTCACCACGAACGCGTCCACCCAGCCCTTGCGCTGCCAGGAAGCGATCGCAATCGGTATCAGGTGGATTAGGTCCATGAGTTGGTCCGCGGCTCGTTCGACTAGCCTCTTGTCCGGCTTGGCCGGGTCGATGTGCTCTATGGCCTCGAGGGCCTCGGCGAGTTCCCGGAGGGCTACGCAGATCTGCTGGGCCGGGTGGTCGTCAACTTCGAGCGCCGCCGGCGCGAAGGGGTTATCCTCGAACTGCGAGAGCGCCA
>JAKORR010000565.1 GCA_029777735.1 Armatimonadota bacterium
ATCATCTTCAGTCTGGGCAGGCGGCGCCGCCCCCTCGAGGCTCGTGTCTTGTCGGACGAAGTGTGCAGCGTCCTTGGCCTCGTCTGGTTAGTGTTGGCGGCGGTATCGATCTTGGGCGTGCAGCTAGAAGTCGCGTGGGTAGCTAGCGGTGTGGTCTGGCTTGTGGCGGTGCTCACAGCGGTGGCGGGGGCTCTGAGCAAGGAAAGTCGGCCCGACGATGCCCGGGCCAAAAGTGGCCGTCCTAGACAGACACGGCCCACACGCAACACCTTTCATTGGCCGGATGAGTAATAACGAAGGGGCCCCATACACGACCAGGCTTGACGCCCGTGGTTGCAGGCTGGGCAATCGAGTGCTATAGGCGCCAGTTACTCGAGCTGCTTTGGGTTGCGGCGCTTCCACAGGGTCCATGCCACGAGCCTGACGGCCCAGCCCAGCATGAGCAAAATACCCCCGAGGACGACTGTCCGGCGGGCCGGGACCGAAAGTCCGAAGGTCTGCTCTGAAGTCAGCCCAAGGTAGACGCCGATGATGAGCACCGAGATGCCGACCGCCTCGACAACGGTCCCCACGAGAGATGCTGCGACCAGAGGCTGACGCGTGCGGGTGTAGAAGGCCGCGATCTGCTGGGCGCGTTGGACGTCGCGCCAAACCAGCAGAATCCACAGGGCCAGAAAGGCGATCAGGTAAATTGACTGCGCGGGACCTTGAGGCGTCATTAGTACTAGGAATTATGGCTGTTGCAGTCGAGCGCGGCAAGTGCTATGAGCAGCGACTGGCCCGGAGCGGTCCGGCGGCCCAAGCATCTACGTTGCCCAGCGTCGCCCCCCGGGCTATACTGAAGGCGTGGTTCGTGGCGCAGACTTTGGTCGGAATTGCCTGGGCAATCCCGGAGAATAGTGGATTCCATAGCAGGCATATGATGTGGCCTGACGCAGAGCCGCCTGAGGAATTGTGGGATGTCTGGAGGCAAAGGTGCCGAGGGGAAAGGCATGGCGAAAGACTCGGAAACCGAGCGTAAAGAACCATCGGGGCGGGTGGGTGTGGAGCCGGAAGAGCTGGCTGTGCTGGTAGGTCCCAGTGACGCTCACCTTCGTCTTATACAACAGGGGACTGGTGCGACAATCCTGGAGCGCAGCGGCGAACTCGTCATCAGTGGCGACGAGCCAGGGACTGTGGTTGCCACTCGCGTCGTGGAGGCGCTGCTGGCGGCCATCCGGGACGGTCGCCGGCCCTCGGCGGCCGACGTCAAGTATGCTCTGCGCATGGTCCAGCAGGATACGAAGGCTGACGTCGGCCTGCTTGTGACCGAGCCCGTTGTCGTCACCCACCGCGGTAAGCCCATTTACGCAAAGACCCGCGGCCAGTCGCGCTACGTTCAGGCCATGTTGGAAGGTGAGCTGGTGTTGTGCTACGGTCCGGCTGGGACTGGCAAGACGTATCTGGCGATGGCACAGGCGGTGGCCGATCTGCGGGATGGGCGAATAAGCCGAATCGTGTTGACCCGGCCCATCGTTGAGGCAGGCGAGCATTTGGGATTCTTGCCGGGGGACTTGGGGGAGAAAGTGGACCCCTATCTAAGACCGCTGCACGATGCGCTGCAAGACATCCTGGGGCCGGAGCGTTTCCGGCGTCACCTGGAGCGTGGCACCATTGAGGTAGTGCCGCTAGCGTACATGCGCGGCAGGACCATCAACGACGCCTTTATGGTGCTCGACGAGGCCCAGAACACCACACCTAGCCAGATGAAGATGTTCCTGACGCGTATGGGCTTTGGGAGCAAAATGGTGGTGACGGGTGACATCACACAGAGCGACTTGCCAAGCGGGCAGATGTCGGGTTTCTGCCACGCCATGGAGGTGCTCAAGCAGGTCGACGGTGTGGGCTTCGTGAAGCTAACAGGGGACGATATAGTGCGCCACGACCTAGTGCAGCGGATTGTCGAAGCCTACGAGCGTCAGCAGGCCGCTGATGCCGTGGGTGAGGCCCGTCATGCCGAAGAAGAAACAGGCCAGTAATAGTCGCCGGGGCCCCCTGGTGCTCTTCGGCGTACAACTCAGTCCCGGGGTTCTGCACCGGGGTCTGCTTATGGTCGGGGTGGTGGGTGCTTTGTCGGTGGCCCTTTGGGGGCGACTGTTGCCCGAGCGTGTGAAGCTTGAACTGGGCCGCCCTGCTCCCAAGACGATCATCGCTCCTCGCAGTGCCTCTTACAATGACACGACGAGGACCGAGCA
>JAKORR010000566.1 GCA_029777735.1 Armatimonadota bacterium
GCCTGTGTGCCCTGGCCCGCGAGGTGTTCAAACGCCTGTCAGGCAAGGGTGGGAAGCCTGACGCGCTAGCGCCTGCGCCTCAAGCCGCTCCACGATCTCCTGCTGGCGCAGGGCAATCTCGATCAGTTCGTCCTGCAGCACCTGCTGAAGCTGCCCCCGCGTCATGCGCTGTAGGGTTCCGCCTCCTGCTGCGATGCTGACTGTGGGTGTGGGCTTTCAGTATTGAAGACAGATTCGTGCGCAGAAAGTTTCACTATTTTTCTTGACATTTTTTCAAGGGGGATACACTTTGCTCGTGAGACAAGTTGGGAGGTGAATAGTTGCGTGGAAAGCGTAACCTGTCTGGGGATGCTTATAGGGCACCAGAGCTGGGTGTTCTCAGTCGCTTTCTCCCCCGACGGCAGGTACCTGGCTTCGGGGAGTGATGACACGACAGTTTGCCTCTGGGAAGTGGAAAGCGAACCCTGGGGTGTTTGAGGGGTAACTACTAACCTTATGGTGTCAGGGAGGTTGTGGGAGGGAGTAGGGGTCAGGGGTGGAGCCAAGGGCTTGGGAGGGTTTCCAGGGCGTCGCGCCCGTGTTGCTGCGCGGTCTGTAGCACTGTGGCAGAGGCCCTTGGTGCACCAGGTGGAGGGGAAGCCGCCGGAAACCTTGCGATGCACCAGCGGCGGGCGTGGGTTGGGTTGTGTGACGACCATATACCGGCTGATCAACTACGATATGCCCTGGAACCCCCATGCGCGTGGATCAGCGCATGGGCCGCATTGATCGCCTAGGCCAGCCCAGTGAGCGGGTGTACGTGATCAACTATTACTTTACTATGCGGCAAGCGTCGAGGCAGCGATCTATGAGGTGCTCCGCGAACGGCTAGGGATCTTCACGGTGGCGGTCGGGCCTCTGCAGCCTGTGCTGGGCAGGGTAGCGAAGCATATCGAGCGGATGGCCATGTCGTTGCCTCCTGAGAGGCCTGCGGTGATTGAAGAGGAGAATAAGGGAATGTCCAGAGTAAAACTCTGGCAAAGAGCAGTGTTTCCAAGATTGAGAAGCTCCAGGTTCCTCTGGAGCACTCGTAGGGCCTCTTGGAGCAGGGGCGTCAGTTAAGTAGCCAGCCGTAACGCAGTACCATGGTCGCGATGCCCAGGAGGAGTGCGTAACCGCACGCGTCGGTAATGGAGGTCGTCACCAGGTTGGCGCCCATGGCGGGATCCCAGCCCACGCGGCGCAAAAGCAGAGGCAGGAAAGCCCCGACGAGACAGGCGACGAGGCAGTTGAGCATCAGTGCAACGCCTACTACAGCCGCGAGGTGTAGGTTGCCTTCCCAGAGAGAAGAGATACCAAGCATGAGGGTCCCAAGTATGGCCCCTGCAATCAGGCCTATACGTCCTTGGGCGAACAGTGCGCGGCCCATGTCGGCGAAGGTGACTTCGCCGAGGGCGAGGCCGCGGACGAAGACCGCTATGGTTTGCCCAGCAGCATTGCCTGCGATTCCGCCCAACACTGGAAGATAGGCTACCAGGTGGGGTACGGTGGCCACCGTATCGCCAAAGGCCCTTGCCACGCTCGCAGCGAGGAGAGCGAGAGGTGTGTTGATGAGCAGCCATGGAAGGCGGCGCACGAGGGAGGGCAGCAGAGGCCCAAACACCGGCTCCTCGGCCGTGATACCAGTGATTTTCTGGAGGTCCTCGGCCGCCTCTTCGTCCATGACTTCAGCTGCGTCGTCCAGGGTTATCTGTCCCAGGATTCGCCTGTGTTCGTCCACGACTGGCACAGCGTCCAAGTCGTGCAACCGCATATAGTGCGCTACTTCTTCCTGATCCTGTTGACTCTGCACCCAGTGCTCGTGGCTGGCCACCAGGTCGCTGACGAGGGTGTCTGGGGAAGCGAGCACGAGGTCTCGCAGCGAGCAGGATCCCACGAGGCGATCCTCTTCATCAACCGCAAAGACTACGTTCAGATCCTCCACATCCCGGAAGTTGCGGCGGAGCAGTTGGATCGCCAGGCCGGCGGTTGCCGAGGCGGGCACCGCAGCAAACTCCTTGGCCATGATGCCGCCGGCAGTATCCTCGCTGTAGCTTGCTAGCTCGGTGATGTCGGCCCGAGTGTCGGGGTCGAGGTCAGCCATAACCTCCCTGGCGTCCTCGGGCTCCATGTCCTGAAGGACGTCGGTGGCTTCGTCGGAAGGCATCTCCTCAACCACCTGGGCGATTTGTTCGGGCTCCAAGCGGTCGAGGAGCTGGCGCCGCAGGTCATCCGGCAACTCCGCTAGGACATCTGCGGCAAGTTCTGTGGCCATGTGGCTGAAGATCTTGACCGCGTCGTCAAGAGGGAGATCCGCAAGCACCTGGGCGGTATCGGCA
>JAKORR010000567.1 GCA_029777735.1 Armatimonadota bacterium
CCACGGCACGATTGAAGGCTGTACCACCCTGGAAGAAGATGCGTTCGCCCACCCGCTTGCGGGCGACCACGCGGTTGAGGTAATTGTACACAATCGAGTAAGCCAGACCTGCGACCAGGTCTTCAACCGGTGCGCCGGCCTGCTGCTGACGCGTGAGCTCGGTCTCCATGAACACCGTACAGCGCTCGCCCAAGTCCGCGGGCGTTCGGGAACTGAAGGCAAGCTCTGCAAACTCGTCCTTGATACTGATACCTAGCCGTTCGGCCTGCTCTTCGAGGAAGGAACCTGTGCCTGCAGCGCAGACCTTGTTCATCTCGAAGTCCACCACATGCCCGTTGTCCAGCGAGATGTACTTGGAGTCCTGGCCGCCTATCTCGAAGATCGTGTCAACCTGTGGGTCAATCTCGAGGGCACCACGGGCCTGGGCCGTGATCTCGTTCTTCACGACGTCTGCACCGACAAAGTCGCCCGTCAGGTAACGTCCCGACCCTGTGGTGCAAACTCCTCGGATCTCGACCAGCGCGCCTATCTCCTCCCCTATCTCGCGCAGCCCCTGGCGAACCGCCTCTAGGGGCCGCCCAGCAGTCATCAGGTACCGCTTGGCTAATACCCGCCTCTGCGTGTCGATGACCACGAGATTCGTGCTGATGGAACCTACGTCGAGGCCAAGGTAGGCAGGCACGCGCTCACCCGGCGCCACCTCAGGCTTGTGTACTTCGCCCTCCAGGATAACCGATCGCTCAAGCGTCAACGGCGCCAGACCCTTGCGCGATCGTTGCACTGAGTAGCCCATCAGCCTGCCGAGGGCCGACCAGTCTGCAGGCTTTACCTCACCCGTGGCCCGGGCCTGTAGCACCGAGCCGATGGCGCCCATGGCTGCGAAGTGCTCTGGCACCACAAGCTGTTCCTCGCTTAGTTCGAGGACATCGCGCATGGCCTTGACGATGCCAGCGTTGGCGGCCACTCCCCCGTGGAAGGCCACCGGCGGCTCGATGGGCGCCGTCGAGCCCACCGTGCTCTTGAAGTTGCGCACTAGTGCATAGCACAGGCCCGCCACAATGTCGTGCACCGGCGTCGCCTGCTGTTGCAAGTGAATCATGTCGCTCTTGGCGAAGACCGAACAGCGTCCCGCCACCCTCGGCGGATGCTCGCTGCGCAAAGCTTGGGCGCTGAAGTCCTCAATGGTCAGGCCCAGACGCGCTGCCTGCTGGTCCAGAAAAGACCCCGTCCCGGCTGCGCACATGGTGTTCATGGCGAAGTCGCCTATTTCCACCTCGCCCTGGGCGGACCGGCGCAGGAAGATAAGCTTGGAGTCCTCGCCGCCGATCTCGATGATGGTACGCACGTAAGGGTGTAGGCTGGCCGCCGCACGACCCTGCGCCACTACTTCGTTGACGGCGACACCCCCAAGCACCTCCGTCACGACCCTGGCTCCACTGCCCGTAGCGGCCAGGTCAGTGAGGTTCTCAGCGCCGTATTTCTCGACCACCCGAGCCAGCGCGCGGGCTGCGGTCGCCATGGGCTGGCCGTGGTGGCGGACGTACTCCTCGTAGACGACCGCTCCATCGGAATCAAGCACGGCGACGTTGACACTTACCGAACCGACGTCTATGCCAACCGAGTACTGCATTGCAGTCACACCTGTACTCCCAAAGAGATTGCCACAACCACCACCAGAACTATTATAGAACAATGTTACTTAAAAGGCCAAAGCCACTCGCTCTGGGCGCCGCCAAGAGCGGCAGAACACACGTACTCTCCCCTTTGGAGAGTACGTGCTCCAATCCCCTCGCCTCTGTCCTCCTACAGCCCAGGACCTGCCCTAGCCAACCCCTTTCCTCGGGGCTGGTTCCTAAACCAACGTTCGCCTTCCGTCAGACGCCTCGACACGGATGGTGAATAGTGGAGAACAAACATACCCTCGAAGCTCCACACTTAGACGCCCGGCGGAACAGGTCACGAG
>JAKORR010000568.1 GCA_029777735.1 Armatimonadota bacterium
CAGTTGCGCGGTGCCACCCTCCACGCTGAACGCGGCGACGAGACCAGCCAAGCCCGTTTGCGTGAAGGTGCAGAACCGGGCGCGGGGCTGGCATGGTCCAAAGCTGCCGAAAGCGACCGGGACTATCTCGCGGCCTTCAAAGCCCACAAGGCAGAGCTGGGGGCAGGTGAACGCAAAGGCGCGCCCCTCTGCATGCAAGCCCTGTGTGTCGTATCGCCAGAGTGGGTGAAGGCGTCGGGCGACCTTCACGACCCCGACAATCCCCGCAACCGTACCCTGTTTGACCAAGCAAAGTCATGGGCGGAAAGCTGGGCCGGGAAGGGGTCAGTCTTCGGCGCGCGCCTCGATCTGGACGAGGCCGGCGGCGCTGTGGTGGATCTGATGATCTCGCCCGTTCGGACCAGCCGCGGCAAACCTGTGATCTCCACCCAGAAGGCATTGGTCGAGCTGAAAGCCACAACAGGTGAGCGAAACGAGTATTCCGCGCTGCAAACGTCATGGGCCGATTGGGCGCGCGAGCATCTGGATTCCCAGATCGAGCGCGGCACCCGTCGCCAGATCACCGATCGCCAGCACCTGACCCCCGAAACCTACGGTATGGTGAAAGATAAGGCGCGCGCAGAGGCCCTTCAGGAGCACGCCCAAGCCTCTGACGTGGTCCGCGCCCTACACAGCGCCTCAAGCATGGCTCCCGAGGCCATAGACGAGCTGCGCGACCTCCTGCTGCTCCAGAGAGAGATACAGGCCCACAAACGCGATCCTAAGCAGTATGAGCCGCCCAGGACCGAATACGCCTTGGAAGGCCGAACCAGCGTGGCGCTAATGCTTTCCTCCGATAGTGACCCTTGGTCCTTCATTGAGGGAACGCGCAGAGACGCCGTCCGTGTGGTTGAGGCTGGCCGTCGCTTTGGAATTAGCCAGGACGACGACAAGAGCGGCTACAATGCAGGACAGGACTTCTTCCCGGTCCTGATCGACCGCATGCACCTGACCGCCGTTCTGGCCAAATGCGGCGAGTTCTGCGCCCGTGCCGAAGCCTTCGTGAAAAACACCATCGCGCAGCTCCGTGGCCTCGACCAAAGCGCCCTTCTGGATCAGGACAAGCTCTGGCCGGAAAACGCGCGGCCTGCCGTCATGC
>JAKORR010000569.1 GCA_029777735.1 Armatimonadota bacterium
CCTCTTGCCAGGCCTGATAGTGCAGGTCACCCGAGTCGACCAGCACTCCATCCATATCCCAGACAATTGCGCGTTTGTTGGTTGTCATAGTATCCTGTCTAGAGGGGTAGAGGCCTGTTGCTTATCGCTGTCGATTGTATCATCTTTCCTTATGGGTTCGTAGAGGAGGCGCAGACGGAATATGAGTATCTCTCGCCGTGACTTCCTGAAAACAGCTGGCCTGGCCGGGATGGGCTTAATCTGGCCCCCTCTGGGCATCGAACGGCCAGACCGGCAGCGCCGGAAGCCGACCAAGACGTTCACACACTGGGATGACTCCCCGCTGGGCCGCGTGCAGCTCAACGTGATGACTGTCTACGCCGAGCCTAGCTGGCGCTCGGCGCACCGTGGCTACTACTACTATGACGATGTGGTCCCGGTTGTGGAGGTGGTAGAAGGCGAGGGCCTTTACCCGACGAACAGCACGTGGCTGAAGATCGACGAGGGTTATATCTACACGTCGTGGATGCAGCCGGTGCGTGAAGAGCCGCCCAACCCGACCGTCAAGATCGACGAGCGGGGCGCGTGGGGCGTGGTGACAGTGCCGAAGGCGTCGGCGCGCTCTGGCCCCGGCGATCAATACTACGAGCGCGAGAAAATGGTCTACCAGACCACGCACCACATCGTCGAAGTCGAGAACGACTATTACCGCATCAAGGGGGTGTACGGCGGCGAGTACTGGCTGAAGGCCGCCGAGGTGCGGGTCATCAAGCCGGAGGAGATCGAGCCGATTTCACCGGATGTGCCACCCGAGGAGAAGTGGATTGAGATCAGCATCCGCGAGCAGCGCCTGACGTGCTACGAGGGTGACGAAGAAGTGATGACGTACCTCGTCGCAACGGGCATCCCCGACACCCCGACGCCACTGGGCAGCTACTCTGTCAACCTGAAGCGGTTGGGCCAGCGCATGACGGGCGGCATGGGCAACATGTGGTATAACCTGCCCGGCGTCCCCTGGGTGGCGTACTTCACGCCGAGCTATGTGGCGACGCACGGCACGTACTGGCATAACGACTACGGGCGTATGCACAGCAACGGCTGTGTCAACCTGCCGCCGGAAGCCGCCAAGTGGATCTTCCGCTGGACCACGCCGGTGTACGACTACTACGAGTTGAGCGTCGTGCCGGACGCGAAAAAGGGCCAGCCGGGCACGCGGGTGGTCGTGCGTGCGTAGCCGCGCCAAACACGCGAAATTTTACACAGTTCTTTGGCTGGAGTGTTGACAGGCGGGCGGGATAAGTTATAATAC
>JAKORR010000570.1 GCA_029777735.1 Armatimonadota bacterium
CACTCCCCCCGGCCGACTCGCGGGCAGGCGTGGACGACCCGCGCGACGACATGACCGAGGAACGTTGGGGTGAACCGCCGGCTGCGGCACTGGCCGAGCTGAAGCTACGGCCCATCAACGAAGCCTACCTCCTGGACGTAGGCTCCGACTATCTGCTGGCACGGGGGCGGGGCGTACGCGGTCTGCGTTGGGCTCGGGCGTCGCTGCGGCAACTGGAAGGCGCCGAGGCGCTAGTGTCAGGCCACACCCGCCGCCCTAGCGCGACGATCGAGGACTGGCCGTCGCTTCCTGTTCGGGCCGTGACGCTCTCCCTACCCAACTCGCGCTGGGGCTATCCCAACGACCCACCCGTCGATCCGACCTTCTTCGCCGAGTTTCTGCGCGACATGGTGGTTGAGCTGAAGCTGAACTTCGTTGTGCTGATGCTGGACCAGGGAATCAAGCTGGAGGGGCACCCCGAGATCGCGGGCCCGGCCGCCTGGCCCAAGGAGACGGTGCTGAAGCTGGTGCAGGACCTGCGCGCCGAGGGCATCGAGGTCGCGCCTCTGCTGAACTCGCTGGGTCACGCGGACTGGATCAATGCCTCACACCCCGAGCTACGCGAGGATGGCGACCTACAAACGATTTGCACCTCGCATCCAGTGATGAAGCAGGTGGTGGGCGAAATCTACGGCGAGGTGTTGCGGCTCCTGCAGCCCCGCTACTTCCACATTGGGATGGACGAGTGTCGCTGGCAGACCTACCGGGTGGAGGAGGAGAAGCGCTGCAGGCTGTGCGCGGGCAAGGACAAGGCGACGGTCTTCGCCGACCAGGTACAGTGGCTCCACGACTTCCTTGCCGAGAGAGGAGCGAAGACGATGATGTGGGGTGACATGTTGCTGCCGGCGCACAACGGTGGACCGCCCTTCGATGTGGCCCAGGCGCTACCGCGGATACCAAGGGACATCGTAATGTGCGACTGGTCGCCAGCGGTGGACCCCTTCTCGCTGTGGTACTTTCGAGCCGCCAGGTTCGAACGCGTGCTCAAGAGCAATTCGGAAGGCTGCTCGGCGGCGGATGCACCGCTGGTATGGGGGAACATGTGGGGCTGCTGGAGCAAGCTGCCTTGGCTCGTCGAGAATGCTGTGGGCTACAACTCGTACAACTTCCTACACCTCACGCAGGCCGCCCACTACTCGTGGAACCTACACCCGGACGTATTCCACCGGGTCGCCTTCGAGCCGTCCTTCTTCCATACGCGGCGGCTGGCACTGGCACGGCACGTCCTGCGGCGCTGCGAGCCAGCCGGCGAGCTGTACGCCTGGGCCCGGGCGCCCCAACACGTCAATGCACCGCTGGATGAGAGCACGGCGGTCGCCAGTGGAAAGAGGGACATGCTCGCAGCGGAGGCGCTAGGGGGGAGCAAAGGCAAAGGGCTGGCGTTGGTGCTAGCGCTGCGGACCACGCCGGAGCAGATGACGGCGCTCCGTGAGCGGCTCAAAGACAAGACGACGTGGCTCGGGGCGCCAGTGGCTGAGGTGATCTTCAGGTACCGCGACGGCGCCACCTCCGTACAGACGGTCAACTTTGGCTATCACCTGCGCGCCGCCGGGAGTGAGGGTGTGCCCTATGTTTACGCTGGCGTGGCATTGAGCGAAGAGGTGGGTTGGTACGTTGTACCTATCCAGAACCCGCGGCCCGAGGCAGAGCTTGAGGCCGTGATCCTGAAGTGTGACCCAGTTGTGGGCACTGTTCACCTAGCTGGGGCTAGGCTGTTTGCTGAGGGATCCTAGCGCGAAGGTTCTTCTGGAGGGATCAAAGTTGAAGCCAACACTGTTTGGCGACCTTGTCTTCGAGATCCGGGCTAGCGGGCCGAGGGCCGGCATGCTCATATGGCCTATCCCACCAGCGCTGGGGATCGTAGTAGGCCTAGCGCTCGTACTACACGGCCCGGCGGGCCACGCGGAAGGGCTTTTCGATGAGTACGCCGACTTGGCGTGCCAGGTGGCGGCCATCGATCCCTCCCCTATCGGCGAGGGTCATCTGGGGCCCTTGGAGTCCGGTGCCTTCGTGCAAGTCCGTTTCCCCGTGCCCAAGCCACTGCCGCTGGCCTATGCGGTGCAGTTGGGCAACACAGTAGCCTTCAGCGGACGCGGGACATCGTACAAGCTTCTTCTGCGGCGCGACTCGCAGGAGGGCCCGGTGATTTACGAGGGACCCGTCATCACGGGGAGCGGCGATGCCTGGAACGCCGACAATCTGCGTCCCATCGACCTGACCGACAAGCTAACTGAGCAGGACGCTGAGCGCGGCTACTTGGACGTGTACGTCAGCGCCCAGACCGAAGGCGACGGCTGGACGATCTACCGTCACAACCACGGGCGCCCCATCCTCGCCCTGTTTGTCCAGAGCGACGAAGAGATTCGCCAGGCTATCGAACAGCAAAAGGCCATGGAGAAGCGGGGAGTGGCGTTGATCCCAGCGCCTCAGAAGATAGAGCTGCGCGACGGTGAGTTCGGCCTGACCGGGAAAAGCCGCATCGTCCTGCCCGCCGCCGCGTCGGACGAAGACAGGTTCGCGGCCCGTGATCTGGCCGAGCAGATTGCCCAAGTTTGCGGCCATAAGCTCGCGGTGGAGGTCGGCGGCAAGGCCGGCGCCGCGGACATCAGCCTGGCGCGCGGCGCCGTGGCCCGCGGAGGAGAAGACGGCTATCGGCTGTCGGTGGGCACCGGAGGCATTCGCGTGGTGGCCCAAGGAGCGCCAGGGCTGTTCTATGGCGCGCAGACGGTCGCACAACTCGTGACGGAACACGGCACGCTACCCTTCGCCGAAATACAGGACTGGCCCGACTACCCTCTGCGAGGGCTGCAGTACGACGTGGCCCGGGGGCAAACCGTCGAGGTCGAGTGGTGGAAGAGGGTCATCCGCGATCTGGCCCGCTTCAAGCTCAACGCCATCATGATCTACGGCGAGGACGACTACCGCTTCCGCGCCTATCCCTTCCTGGGGCGCGAAGGCACCTTCACCCCCGAGAAGGCGGCAGAGATCTCCGCCTTCGCCAGGAACTACCACATGCAACTCATCCCGCAGTACGAGTCACTGGGGCACGCGTCGGCTGTGCTTGGACACGAGGAGATGAAGGACCTGCGTGAGGCGGGAAATAGCTGGGTGTTTTGCACATGCAACCCGAAAACCTGGGAATTCCTGGACCGAGTGTACGCGGAGCTGGTCGAGCAATTCCCAAGCTGCCGTTACATCCACACGGGGGCGGACGAGTTCGAAATGGCCTTCGGCCTGTGCCCGCAGTGCAAGGCGATCGTAGAGAAGGACGGGTACACGGGCCTGTATGCCCAACATATGAACCATCTCAACGAGCTGGTCAAGAAGCATGGACGAACGATGCTTTTCTGGCCCTCCCATGGCGGTCCCACACCGGACCTGTCGTACTTGACCATCAAGAGTCGGGACCGACTGCAGCTCGATTGCATTCCAACCGAGTGGATCTATCACGGGCCTCCCACCTACCCAGAGATTGAGCAGTATCAGAAGCTTGGGTTCAAGGATGTGTGGGCGTCGCCGGCCGTGGTGTGCTTCTCGCGCATATGGCCCGACTATCGCACGACGTACAGGGGCATCCGCGGCTTCTTGCGGGCTGGCGCCGAACGGCGCATCGGCGGCGCCATGACCACCACCTGGGAGTGGATGCACGGTGGAGTGGTCGCCAACAGCCTGCTGGGCATGGTCTACGCCGCCGAGTGTTCCTGGTCCCTGGGCAAAACGCCGGTGACCGATTATGAGCGCCGCTACGGGCAGCGAATTTTCGGTCTGGCCCCCGAGAGCGCCGCCGAGCAGGTGCGTGACGTGCTCGAGGAGCCCTGGAAGAACGAGGGCCCAGCAGCAGTGCTGCGCGACAGTCGGCTGATGACGAATCTGTTTTTCGAGGACCCGCGGACGGTCAGGGCGCGGATAGTACTTCGGACGCCGGGCTTTAGCGAGAGCGCCCAGGCTGCCTACAATGCGGTTCTAGCGGCCGAGGCGCGGCTGGAAAAGCTGCGGCGAGAGTGCGATGAGAACTGGGCAGCGCGGCCCCATGTGAGGCAAGAAAGCCCGGCAGGCACGGGGCAGGGACAGGCTCAAGCCGCAGTGCCCAACGCCGACTTGCTCGACTATACAAAGCTGGCCTTCGACATGTACCGGTACGGCATGGCGAAGGTCCTGGCACTAGAAGAGGCATCGAAGGTCTACAGCCGCGCCCGCAAACTCGGGGAGGGCCGCGCAACCCAGGCGAGCGCGCTGGAGGAAGCAGCGAAACTGATCGAGAGTCTGCCGCCCCAGTTGGACCTGTGTATCGAGGTCTACGGGCGCGCTGTGGCCAAGCTTGGCGCCTGGAGGGGCGACGTAGAGCGCATGGCAAAGCAGCGCGAAGCCACGGTTCGGCTCGCGGTCGAGCTGCGGGACCTGGCCGGCAAGGTAAGACAGGGCCAAGTGAAGGAGCTGCCGACCGCGAGCCAGTTCGGCCTAACGCGCGGGCGCACCGTGCGTATTGGCACCTGGGAGCCGAAGGAGATGGACGAAGCTGGCTGCCAGATACGCCTCGACGTCACCGGCAAGATCCAGGCGGCAGGTGATGTGCTGGTGGAGTGGAACTACCAGCGCGGGGCCCACGGCGTGAGCCTGCAGAAGACGGAGCTATTAGCGAATGGCGAAGTGGTCGCCGTGGACGAGCACGAGGGTTGGACGGGGGCCGGCAGTCACAACAACACCTACCAACTCAGGTTGCAAACCTTCAATCCCCAGGCGAAGTACGAGATCCTGGGCACTATGAAGTCTTCAGGTGGCACCGACAGCTTTGGTGATGTGTGGCTCATCTTCGAGGAGTGAGAATCAGCAGCCGAGTGGGCACTTGGAGGGAGGTAGTAATGCCTGAGCGACTCGTATACATAAGTGGCGAGTGGTTGCCCGAGAGCGAGGCCAGAATATCCATCTTCGACTCCGCAGTCATGCTAGGAGACTGTGTTACCGAATCTACGCGGACTTTCGCCCAGAAACCCTTCAAATTGGAGCGACATATCGAGCGTCTGTACAAATCAATGAAGGTATGTCGCTATAGCTTTGAGATGAGCCCGGAGGAACTGACAAGCCTAACCCTCGAAGTGGTGGAGCGAAACCTACCAATCTACGCCCCGGGCGAGGACCTATGGATCGTTCACAATATCTCGCGCGGTGCCTATCCTCCGTCCGGCGATCAGTCGAAGAAGCGTGAACCCACCGTAATCATCAACACGCTGCCGATGGACCTGCGCTACTGGGCACGGTTCTATGTCGTGGGTTGCCATGCTGTGACGCCGCCAAGCCGCATGGTGCCGGCGCAGTGCCTCGACGCTAAGATCAAGAACCGCAGCCGCATGGCCTACACGCTAGCGGAGCTGGAGGTCAAGCTGGTAGACCCCGACGCCCAAGGCATCCTGCTCGACACCGAGGGGTATCTCGCCGAGAACAAGGGCGGAAACTTTTTCTTGGTGAGCGAAGGCGTGCTGAAGACACCGCGAACGGTGCAGGCGCTGGCGGGTATCACACGTGAGACGACCCTGGAGATCGCCAGACACCAGGGTCTACCGGTTGAGGTCTGTGACTTACAGCCCTATGACGTCTACACTGCCGACGAGGCGTTCTTCACCAGCACGCCGTACTGTATCATGCCCGCGACCAGGTTCAACGGGCTGCCGGTGGGCGACGGCAAGGTCGGGCCGATCACGAGGCGGCTCCTACAGGGCTGGGCGGAACTGACAGGCGTGGATGTGGTGCAGCAGGCGCTGGGACAGCTCACCGAGGAGGAGCGCCAGGCGCTGAAGGAGCAGGGTTAGGCGGTGCACTCTTCGGTCCAGCGGCTCGGGCGCTATCCCAGGTCCGATCGAGGATAGTATTGCAGTTCCCTTACGCCAAGCGCACACAGGAACCATTGGCCCACCTTTGCCACAGCGCACCTCTGGGCCATGTTGCATCCCGCGCGGTGCGATATACCGCAACGTTCCGCTATTCCATCCCTCTCGGCACCTCGACGCGGCTGAGGAAGTAGATGTTGTACGTTGCGCTGGGTGACAGGTTAGACCAGCGGGCGGCCCGGGCGGCCCCGTCAGTCGGGGTCTCGTACCGGACAGTCTTCTCGTCGCTCCAGAGCACTGTTGAGCCCACGTTGCGCACTTCGAAGGTCACAGCGTGATCGCGGCCACGCTGGAAGGGAAACATGATCCAATCGCTTGGGACAGCCTTCCCGGGCGGCACCTCGACCCAGCTCCTGCCGTCGAAACTCACGGGTATGCGGGTGTCGGGAAGCAAATCGCGCAGGTCCTTGGGGTCGGCAACGCCAATCGACACTTCTCCCAGGACTATTCCGCTGCCTTGGCCGCCACGAAACTCCAACCGCACACGGTCACCTTCAGCCTGAATCTTCTCGCCTCTGAGGATCAGTCGCTCAGCCCCCACAAAACCCCACTGGGGGCAATCCGCCGGCTTGACACCGCTCTGGTCCTCGGCGGTCCACGCGTTCTGGGCGGCCACTGGCGGCTCTGCGACGGGGGCCTCGACGCCTGGGAAGACCATGACCTCCGCCAAATGAACGCCCGGATTCGCTGAATTATACAGCATCTCCACGCGCAGGTAACGTGCCCTCACTGGCTCGAACTGGTGCAGAATGCCCAAGGCCGTGGCGGGCTCCGTGTTGCGACTGTAGTCGACGAGGAGCGTCCAGTTCTCCCCGTCCTGCGAGGCCAACACACGGTACTGGTAGTAGCGGCGTTCCTCACCGCTGTCCCAGTACGTCACTACGCGCACGCCCTCGACGTTGCGCTGCTCGCCCAAGTCCACCTGCCACCACTGTGGATAGGGTGTAGCAGCCCAGTGAACCTCGCGGTCGGTGGCACCATCCACTGCGACTTCTGGCATACAGCCCGGATCGGACTTGCTGGCACTGGTAGGACAGGCCAGGCCGATGCCATAGCGGCTCTGCAGCTGCGACCACTGCTCCCGGCGCCCCTCGTCGGTCACGATCAGCTCGGACTCAAGCCACAACGACTCGGCCTTGCCACCATCCTTCACGAAGGCCTCGTACCGTGTGCAGTACTCGCGGCGGTAGTCCTCCACGGCCTGGCTGTAGCTGAGCTGCGGGCTATCAAGGCGGCTCCAGCGTATCGTCACCTTGCGCGCCTCGGGCGGAACGGCCACTTCCTGTCCCTCACCCACACGGGGCGCAGCGATAGAGCAGGGCTTGCCGTCTGCCTCGGCTGCTGTGGCACGCAGGAACCAGGGCACGTGGACAATCAACCGCGCGGGAGCCCGCCGCCAGCGCGAGCTGAGGTCCAGTGCCAGCGCGCTCTCCGAGACGCGCCCGCGGAAGGAGATCTCGCCGAAGTCGGTAGGCGCGCCGCGGACGGCCAGCACGTCGCCGGGCTTGACCCACTCGGGCGAAACTACCCCGAGCAGGTGCAGATCTCCCTCCCACTCTCGCACCAGTATGTTGCGCAGCAGTGCCATGTACTTGGCCGCAAACCAGCCGTGGGGAGGTAGGTTGCCGCCGGGATCGCGATTGTCCCAGGGTTTAATACTGAATTCGAAGCCCGCGTTCGTCGAGCTGGTGTGTACCAGGAGGCTATACAGGTCGGCCAGGGCCTCCTGCTGGCGGTTCTGCGCGACCAAGTTCTCGGTGACCTTCATCGTCAGGTAGTGATGGAGCAGCCCAGGCCTCAGGCCATGACCATAGGTCATGAGGCCTTCAGCGTATTTCTTCTCGCGCACTGTGTTCACCGTAGCCGTCACGCGTGGGTCACCGGCATTGAAGTTGCCACGCGCCGGGACCCCACTGCGCGGGTAGAGTAGTAGCAGATTGCCCCAGTCGCAGCCGTTCTTAGCATCCAGTCCCGGCGGCAGGTACCCACCAGTCTTCGCGGTGACGGGCTCCAGCGTGCCCAGAAAGGTACCGCGGTAGCGCTCGTAGCCCTTCTGGAACTCGCGGGCGTC
>JAKORR010000571.1 GCA_029777735.1 Armatimonadota bacterium
ATCTACATGCTGTATGGTAATGACGGTGGGCGGTTTGCGGCGCGCAATCGGCTGAATCGCGATGGTGATGCCAAGATCGCGCCCGAGTACGGCGGCTGCATGGACTATGGCCCCCCCTACCATGTGCATACCTTCTACATGTACATTCCGCCGGAGACCTACTTCGCTGAGCACCCTGAGTGGTTCTCGCTCATCAAGGGCGAACGTAGCGCCGACCACGCGCAGCTGTGCCTGACCAACGAAGAGCTGCGGCAGGTGTTTTTGGACAAGCTGAAGGCCTACATCGAGGAGGCGCGCAGGGACGCCGAGGCCAAGGGGCTGCCCGCGCCACTGGTGTTCAGCGTCTCGCAGAACGATTGGGGCGGTATGTGCCAGTGCGACCAGTGCCAGGCAATAGCCAAGGTCGAGGGTTCGGAAGCTGGGCCGTTGTTGGACTTCGTCAACTACATGGCCGATGGCATCAAGGACGAGTACCCCAGGGTCTATGTCGACACCTTGGCCTACCAAATGACCCAGCAAGCGCCCAAGACCATCAAGCCACGAGATAATGTGATCGTACGGTTGTGCGATACGGGCAGTAACTTCACACGAGCCATCACAGATGAACAAAACACCAAGTTTCGTGAGCATCTACTAAGCTGGGCCGCAATCGCCCGGAACCTTCGGATCTGGGACTACGCGGTGAGTTACGCGCCCTACTATGGGCTGCCGATGCCGACTGTGCACACGTACCCGACGGATTACAGGTTCTATGCCGAACACAACGTCGAGGGCGTGTTCACGGAGCACGAGTATCCGATTCTTGCCGATCTGAGGGACTTGAAGGTCTGGATGATGATCAAGCTTCTGGAAGACCCATATCGGGACTACCAAGCGTTGCTGCAAACCTTCACAGACGGGTTCTACGGGGCGGCCGGCAGGTACGTACGCGACTATTTGGCGGCCCTCGAGGCGGCGTCGGTGGAGTGGCCAAGCTATCTGAGCATGGGTGCGTCGCCGCCGCAGTACTTGCACCTGAATCTGACCTTCGTCCGTCGTGCCCACGGCCTCTTCGACCAGGCCGAGGCGGCGGTAAAGGGCGATGATGTGCTGCTGCGGCGAGTGAGGCACGCGCGGCTACCTCTGGACAGGGCAACCCTGGTAAAGTTTCCGGCTCTTATGCGCGAGTGGGTTGGCCTGGGCAATACACCCGAGACGATGCCTCTGGACCGCGAGGCGGCTGGGACGCGGGTGCGTGAGACATGGCACCAGCAGGCGGACCTGCGGCTCCCAGAGGCACAGCGTGCGGCCGAGAAACAGAGGGCCGACGAGGAAGTAAGCGGGCTGATGGCGCGCAGAGCCTATGTACCCCTGCCCGAAAGGTTCCGCGGTCTGCCACCCGGCACGGTCTTCGACTTCACTGCCGACGAAACTCGCAACTGGCAGGGGATAGTGAAGGTCGTGCCGGACCCCGAGGCCGAGAGCGGCATTACAAACCGGCTTACATTATCAGAGGAGGACATGCAGAAGTATAAGTTACCGATGCCCTGGGGCTTGTATGATCAGATTAATCAGAGAAGCGCAGGGGGCGGCGTTATCAAGCCAGAAGATGTACCTGGGCCTGGGTATCACTGGTACAAAATGGGGACCTTCAAAATAGGACCTTCCTACTACCTGTACTTTTTCTGGAGCTGGATCATCCAGCTTGACATTGACAGCATCGTGGATCCAAGGAATCCAGATCAACAGTTTGATATCTGGGCGAGGATCAAGTTTGAGGGTCCAGGATTTCCGCATGGCGACCCACAGGCTGAGAGAGCGATCTGTGTAGAGCGCGTTGTGCTGGTAAAGGCAGGGACTGAGTGATCACCACCTGCCCCCGTTTTCTAGACCAGTGAGAGTGAGAGGGTTACAGCCTCGCTACTGCTGTGTGGGCAGAGGGAGGGCGTAGCCCGACCGGAGCCCACACTGCGCCCGCTCTCCACTTCCCCTTGCCTGGACCGCTCCGTGAACTCCGCCGGTGTCAGATACCCCAGCGAACTGTGCGGCCGCTGCGTGTTGTACTCTTCCCTCCACGCCTCGATCACCGCTCGTGCCTCCTCCAGGTTGGCAAAGACCTCGCAGTTCAGACACTCGTCCCGAAGCTTCCC
>JAKORR010000572.1 GCA_029777735.1 Armatimonadota bacterium
CCACCGCGGCCAGCATCCTGAGGAGCGTCGTCTTCCCGCAGCCGTTGGGGCCCACGACCCCGAGCCTGTCGCCGCGCATGATGGACAGGTCGAGTCCCTCGAAAAGCTGTCGACCGAAAGCCGCGCCGACGCCCTCGGCCACGATGATACGCCGCCCGGTTTTCGAAGCCTCCTGAACGTCGAGACGGACCTTCTCGCGCTCCCATGGCTTCCGGATGCGGGAGGCTCTGAAGCGTTCCAGCCTGCGCGACGCCGCCACGGCCCGGGTCGCGACCTTCTTCGCCTTGGCGCGTGCGAAATCGTCCTGGCCCGCGGCCCGATGAGCTTGGCGGAACCATCCCATCTGACGCCTGGCGGCTTCCGCGAGACGCCGCTCCTCGCTCTCCTGATGCCGGTAGAGCTTCGCGGCGGACTCCCGCTCGAGTTGGAGCTGACGACGGTAGGCCGAGTAGTTGCCTGCGAATGTCCGCAGCCTGGCCGGCTGCCGAGGGTCGTCGGTGGCCAGCTCCGCCACGTAGTCGGCTACCGCGTCGAGGAAGTACCGGTCGTGTGAGACCACCAACACCGCCGCGCGGCTCCGCTTGATCCATGCGGCCAACGCATCCACACCCGCGGCGTCCAGATGGTTCGTGGGCTCGTCGAGTATGAGCACGTCAGGGTCGCCGGCAGTGGCGCAGGCTATCCCGACTCGCGTGCGCTGCCCTGAGCTGAGGGCCTCCATCGGCAACCTGGCTTCCTCAGACGAGATCCCGTGGCGGCCCAAGCACGCCAGGGCTTCGTGCTCGTAGTCGAGCCCCAGGGGAGCCAGAGCCTGCAGACACAGGTCAATCGGGGTACCTGACCTGGGTTCGGAGGCACTCTGCGGTAGGTAAGCCACGCTCGCTCCAGTGCGAACCCACACGGAGCCGTCTTCAGGCTGGAGCTCGCCTAGTAGTGCGCGGATCAGGGTAGTCTTGCCCGAGCCGTTGGGACCGATCAAGGCCGTCACCTGGCCGGACTCGAGTTGCAGTGACACGCCGACGAATAGCAGGCGTGCTCCGAAGGAGACCGAGAGGTTCTTGACTGACACCATAAGCATGGAGACTGCACCTCCAGAGGTTAGCTGGAGATGAAGGCGCAAAAGCCACGCCGCAGGCAGAAGCTGCAGCGTGGCCGCAAGAAGCAACGTATGTGCGACGGCATGGGCCTGCGCCAACATCCCGCGAATGCATCAACACCTGCACAAGCAGGGAGATATGCTATTGCGCTATGCTGTCGCCTGAATCCTCATGCCCGTAGTTCCTTTCTTGAGGGCTTCGTGAACCCTACAAACAGAGAGTATCA
>JAKORR010000573.1 GCA_029777735.1 Armatimonadota bacterium
GGGTACAGAGTGGCGCCCCACCTCCACGCCCCAGCGTTTCGGCCTTCTGCCCTCGCTGGTGGGCAGCCTCATGGTCACTGCCATGGCGAGCGTCGTGGCAATTCCGCTAGGGCTAGCGGGAGCTATCTACATAGCTGAGTTGGCATCGCCGGGAGCCCAGGCAGTCCTGAAGCCCCTCGTTGAGCTCCTGGCCGCTGTTCCGTCAGTGGTGTTTGGGTTTATCGGCCTTACGCTGCTGTCGCCCTTGGTGCGTCAGGTATTCCATCTGCCCACGGGCCTGACCGGCTTCACGGCGTCAATCATCCTGGCTTACATGGCCATCCCTACGATCCTGTCCTTGGCTGATGACGCGATTCGTGCCGTCCCCCGCGGCTTGCGTCTGGCGAGCTACTCCCTGGGCACGACGCGCTGGCAGACGATTCGCTACGTGGTGCTGCCTGCTGCCCGCCCAGGGGTCGTCCCCGCTGTCATGTTGGGCATCGGGCGAGCCATTGGCGAGACTATGACGGTGTTGATGGTGGCCGGCATGGCGGGGGCCGTGCCTCGCACGCTGTTCCAGCCGATGCGGACAATGACGGGTACGATTGCCGCGGAAATGGGAGAAGCCGCCCGGGGTACGCCTCACTTCCACGCCCTTTTCCTGGTCGGCGCCTTGCTCTTCCTCATAACCTTCCTGATTAACCTCGCCGCAGACATCGCGCTGCACAGGGGGCAGGTCCGGTGAGTGCCGGCCTCGCGTCGCGCCCCTTGGCCTCCCGCCATCTGGCTCACGAGCGGCGGGTAGAGCGCTTGTGGGTGTTCCTCCTCACCCTTTCTATGGTCGTCATCGTGGCCCCAGTCGTTCTGGTAGTGTTTTACCTGCTCTGGAAGGGCGGATCGGCCATCACCTGGACCTTCCTCACGCAGCCGCCGATCCATGGCATGCGCGAAGGCGGAATCTTCACTCCCCTGGTGGGCACACTGTATCTCGCGGCGCTGACCATGATCATCAGCGTACCGCTGGGCGTGCTCGCAGCGATCTATCTGCACGAGTTTGCGAAGCCTGGCCCGATGGTGCGGTTGGTACGGTTGGCTCTGACGAACCTTGCTGGCGTGCCCTCGGTGGTTTATGGTCTCTTCGGGCTGGCGGTCTTCGTCATTATCCTGCGGTTCGACACGTCCCTGCTAGCAGGCGCCTGCACGCTGGCCCTTCTGGTGTTGCCGCTGGTCATCACGGCCAGCGAGGAGGCGCTGCGCCAAGTGCCGCACGAGTTCCGCTCAGCAAGTCTGGCCCTCGGAGCGACCCGGTGGCAAACAGTGCGGCGCATCGTGCTTCCCAACGCCTTGCCAGGCATCCTGACGGGCGTGGTGCTCTCCCTCAGCCGCGCAGCCGGCGAGACGGCCCCGATTCTTTTCACCGCCGCGGCCTATTACCTGCCGTACCCGCCTAGGACTGTGTTCTCGCCTGTCATGGCCCTGCCATATCATCTTTACGTGTTGGCCACACAAGTGCCGGGCGCTCCGCCTTCCGTAACGTGGGGAACCGCCCTGGTCCTGCTGGGACTGGTTTTGCTACTGAACGCAACAGCTCTGATTCTGCGTCAGCGACTACTGGTCCGACGTCGGTGGTGATCGCAATGGTGCCACCGGGTCCCTAAGGCGGCCCCTAGGCCCAAAGGCGGCCCTGCCGAGGTGCATCTGTGTATGTCTGAAAGCGCCGACAACTCACGCCCCGCTGGTTCCGAGCCGCCTGAGGCGTCGGGCCATGCGACCATGGCGCCTCCAGCGCGCGCACGGCCCATGACCGCCGCCCCCCCGGAACTGGGGCCAGCACCAGTCAAGATGCAAACTGTTGGTGTAAGCGTCTATTTTGGCGACCAGCAGGTATTGAACAGCGTGGACCTGACCGTCCGAGAGCACGAGGTTACTGCTGTCATCGGCCCTTCGGGGAGCGGTAAATCATCGTTGCTACGATGCCTCAACCGCATGAATGAGCTGATGCCCACAGTAAGAACCGAAGGACGCGTGCTCTTGGACGGAGAGGACATCTACAGCCCGGAAGTAGATGAGGCACTGGTGCGACGTCGTGTAGGGATGGTCTTTCAGACGCCCAATCCTTTTCCTCTAACTGTGTTCGACAACGTCGCCTATGGGCCGCGTCGGCACGGCGTGAGAGATAGGGCTCAACTGGAGGAGATCGTGGAGAAGAGTCTGCACAGCGCCGCGTTGTGGGACGAAATAGTGGAGGGCAATGCCCTGTATCGCTCGGCCTTGGGGCTCTCGGGCGGCCAGCAACAGCGTCTCTGTATCGCGCGAGTGCTGGCCGTCGAACCCGAAGTGATCCTGATGGACGAACCTGCCTCGGCGCTGGATCCCATAAGCACGTACCATATCGAGGAGTTGATGTTGAGGCTTCGCGAGACGTACACTATAGTGCTCGTCACCCGGAACATGTTCCAGGCGTCGCGCGTGGCCGATACCACGGGAGTTCTCATCGGGGGGGAACTCATCGAGTACGGGTCAACCCAACGCATCTTCGAGCGCCCGCTGGACAAGCGCACCGATGACTATATCCGCGGGCGCATCGGATAGGGGAGCTACACAATGCCCGCGCTACGCACCGCCTTCGTGGCGGAAATGGACAACCTCGAGAAGCAGCTCGTACGGATGGGCGACTTCGTTGAGAACATGCTCGCCCTCGCTACTAAGGCCCTCGTCGAGCAGAACGAACCCCTCGCGAACGAGGTGATCCTGCGTGACGATGTGGCAGATCAGATGGATCTGACTGTAGAGCAGTTGTGCATGCGGCTATTGGCGCTACAACAGCCACTTGGGCGTGATCTTCGCACAATTGGTACGGCGCTAAAGATTATCACTGATCTCGAACGCATCGGCGACTATTCTGTTGACATAGCTCGTATGGCCAAGTCTATGGCTCACGAACCTTACTTCAAACCTCTCGTCGACATCCCTCGCATGTCGGAATTGGTCGGTGGTATGCTCCACGACGCTTTGCGCAGCTTTGTCAGTAAGGATCTGGAGCTGGTCCGCCAGGTCTGTGAACGCGACGACGAAGTAGACAGGCTGTGGTACTCTCTCCTAGAGGAGCTCATCGGCGTGATGGAGCGCGACACCTCGCTTGTGCGACAGGCCGTGGCGCTAATGCTGGTGGCGAGGTATTTGGAGCGCATTGCGGACCACGTGACGAATATCGCCGAACGGGTGAACTATGCCGAGACAGGTGAGTTGGCGCAACTGGTCCGGACTCACAGGCCGCAACTCGAAGAGAGGCACGACGGAGGCTTACCAGAAGCTGACCACGACCCTTGATTGACTAGGCCCTGCATGGTGGGGGACGCCATAGGCTGCGCCCCCAGAGCCGACGCGAACCGATTATCATAGCCCCAGAAGGTCCTTGGCCGCTTGCACGATATCCCCGGTCTGCGGTATGCAGGCATCCTCCAAAGGCGGGCTGTAGGGCATAGGGACGTTCGCTCCGCCGAGCACTCGTGGCGGCGCCTTGAAGCAGTCCAAGCCCTTCTCAACCACGTGACGCACTATCTCCGCGCCTCCACCGGCCCGCTCAGGAGCCTCGTGGACTACCAGTCGTCTGCCCGTCTTGCGCAC
>JAKORR010000574.1 GCA_029777735.1 Armatimonadota bacterium
AAGCCATTCACACCTCCCCAGAGCGCCAGGCGGCCGGCAGCGCGGGTCTTGAGGGTTGTGAGCTCCGTATCACGTCCCTGGACCGGGTCCACACCCACCAGCACGTCCACGCCGGCGTCCATCATCATGTCCAGTAGGCCCAGAGAACCTGTCGTCATTATGTATCCGAACAGGGCTCCCGCCTCGTGCGCCAGCGCAGCCTCGGCCTTCAGCGACGGCAGTAGGAACCGTTCATACAGTCGCGGCGACCAGAAGTCCGTTCCCTCGTACCAACCCCGTCGCACGAACAAGTCCACGCCCGCCTCAAGCATCGCCTCCATCCGGCAGGCGTTCCAGCGAGCGAGGAGTGATACAAGCTCTTCGACGAAGCCGGGATCATCGTGGGCCAAATAGATCAGCGGCTCCAGCCCGCAGAGCCAGCCCGCAGCGTCGCCCACCGCGCCCCAGCCACCCGTCACAGCTAGCTCGTGCTTGTCGGCGAAATCGTGTGCTCGCCGGGCCCAAGAGCGGAGGCGTCTCACGTCCTCAAGCGCCGGAGGCCTGAGGAGATAGGCAAGAGGAGCTAGGTCTGCGGAACCTGTGACCAGATGCTTTGTCGAGCGCGGAAGGATCCAGTCGTCCAAGAAGGGAATGTGATCGCCATGGGGCCAGTCCCTGCTCACCTGGATCGTCGTGGCAAGCGTCCCGGCAGGAGTCTCGTATTCCCGGCGCAACACCCGTGAACCGCCCAGCCCTTCCTGCACCTCAACATGGCTACGCACCGAGGGATGAAACCTCACGGGCAGGCCTGGTAGGTCTCGCTGTTCATGGGAAATGTACGGATCCTCGGCCTCTCGCGCATGTAGCGCGACCACCGCGTCCAAACCCATCTCGAGCTGTCTCTGCACGAAGGTGAAGTGGTCCTCACAACGCGCCGAAAGGGCTGAGAAGATCATGAAGCAGCAGGGTACCTGGTCAGGCCTACGGCCCGACCAGGCATCAAGCATTCGTTCGCGCGAGGAACTCGGCATCGGTATCACCGGCCCCAACCCGAGGGCCTGCCTGGCCCCCATTAGGCACGCGCGCGGAAGTACGCCGCGACCTTGGCCAACCCCCTGGCGATGTCGTCGACGTCTTCCTCTGTGAAACCCTCGTTCCAGCTTGTGATGAAAGTATTTGCCTGCGCCCAGTATGTGTCTGGGTAGTCTTCGGCTCGATACTCTACACCACGCCCATAGGGCGGCTCCCACGGGAAGTGCCCCCTGCCGTAAGCCCGGCGTTCGGCCAGGAAGGGATACATGCAGATGGGTATGCCGCCGGCGTAGCCAGTGCTGAGGGGAAGACCCTCTGCCTGCACCGCCGCTTTGAACTCGTCCACCGTACAGCCCAACACTTCCTCGTCGATCTGGAAGCTGAAAATCCACCAAGCGTGCTCGGCCTTCGGATGGATCCACGGTGGTTTCAGCCCTTCGATCTGCGCCACCGCTTCATACAGCTTGCCGGCCGTCCGCCGTCGGTGCTCCAGAATAACGTCGAGCTTGCGAAGCTGAGCCAGAGCCACCGCGCCGGTCAGCTCGTTCATACGGTAGTTGGCGCCCAGCCGCTCATATCCGCGGTATTCGCCGCGTCGGTCATAAAACTTGTCATGGAACATGCGCACTCGGGCGGCCAGTTGGTCGTCGTTGCCTATCACTATGCCCCCGTCCCCCGTAGCGACCTGCTTGGACTGCTGCATGCTGAAGGCCCCTAGGTGCCCCATCGTGCCCACCAGCCTGCCGTCGAAGGTCGCTCCGTGAGCCTGCGCGCAGTCCTCAATCACGTACAGGTCGCGTTTCTTGGCAATGTCCAGAATCTCGTCCATTGGCGCTGGCTGGCCAAACAAGTGCACTACAATGATCGCGCGCGTCCGTTCGCTGATCGCAGCCTCGATACTGTCCGGCCTGAGTATCATCGTCCGCCGGTCCACGTCGGCGAAGGTCGGCACGCAGTTGCACTGCAGGATACCGATGACCGTGCCGCCGTCTGTGACCGTCGTCGTGATGACCTCGTCGCCTACGTCCAAGTCGAGCGCGGCCACGGCCGTGTGCACCGCAGCAGTGCCCGACGTCACGGCCGTCGCGTGCTTAACACCATACTTGGCCGCCATCTCGGCTTCAAAGGCTTCCACCATGGTTCCGCCGTAGCGGAACAAGTTGCCAGAGCGGATAACCTGCTCCAGCAAGCTCAGCTCCTCGTCGCCAAACATACGCCCGGAAGCATTGCCCACTGATGGCCAGGGCTTAACCGACGTGTCCCTGGTCTTTGGGCCACCGTTGATCGCGAGTTCGTCCATCGTTCAGTACCTCCCATGTCATAGATTCCTAGAGCACTGAGCTGTCTGCGCCAGGCTTTTCTCCATGCCCGATGTCGCTCTGCCTTTGGCCTCCTGTGTTCGCTGTGGGGGCGCATAGTACTGCTTGTAGTCTTTAGAGCGTGAGTTGGCCTCCAGACCTCTCGGCGAAGGGGGCGGCTGGTCTCTTTCCTCCCCCATCACACAACCGCGCAAAAAGGAGCCTTCTCGAAGGGACAGTTCCAGAGGCTCGCAGTAACTTCCACCGATCTACCGCGGTTCAGTGGCGTAACCAGCCGTCCTCGACGAACCTCGCCTCGCTGAGGTATAGGAGGCACCAAGGCTGTCCCAGTTAACTCCCTTCCACTGGTAGAGCATGACGGAACCGTTTAAGGGATGTCGAAGCCCCACGTCGTATAGTACTCAAACCCGCCGCTGCTGCTGGACTGACCACTGGCGCCGGAGTCGTTATCTGTGTCGAGGGTAGATGCTGGAGTAGTCACTGCCGTCTATGCTGTAGGCCTAACAAACGATACCAGCGTTAAGACGATGACTCCTATCACCCCACAGCTCGGGGCAACGTCCCCCGATAGCTCTCAGAATGTCCTCTTAGCCTTGCAGGACCGCCATGTCAAGATATTTTGACAATCTATGAGCTTCGGATGTGCCAGCGGCCAGGCCCTGACCTCTAGTGCACCGGCGCGCCGCGGTGTCACAGCCACTTCGCGATGAACTCCAGGCCCGAATCAACCACGACCTCGTGGCCTCCAGGATTCAGGCATAGATCGCAGCGATCCCCTATCCCCAGGCGCTCGTAGTACTCTCTTCCACGCTCGAATTCCTCCACTACCATGGGCCACCAGGAGATCCCATCGCACTTGCCACACTGCACCTGTATTGGACGAGGACAATACAGAGCCATGAGTTCCGCATCCGAGAACTCACGCAGCCAGCCCGGGATGAAGATGTACTCTTCATTGGTTGGCAGGAAGCACGAGTATCTCGGATCCTCGATGCATAGCTTGTTGACCCGGTGATTGAAGAAAGCTGAAATGATTCCCAGCTTGAGCCGCAACTCCACCGGTACAGTGATGAGCGTATAGAGCCCGCCCATGCTCAGACCCCACATCCCCAGGCGGTCGCTGTCGACCCACTCTAGCGTCTCGGCCCAGTCCAGCAGGCGAGAGATCTTTGCGACCTCTAGGCCGTGGATGGTGTATCCCAAGGCGCGGCAAATACGGTCTAGTCGGCTGCGGTACTGTCCTGTAGTTGTCATCAACGGCGCGATGACGCCATACCCGGCCCTTACCACTTCTCTAGCGAAGGACCAATAAACCGTTTCGCTTGGCGCCACGCCGAAGCAGTGCTCGGGCGATGAGGAGATCCCGTGCTGGCAGACCATCAGCGGCACTCTCCCTTCCGCCTTCTTGGGCCTGGCGACGATTGCTCGCGCGTAGAGGCCCTCATCCAGCCTCACCTCAACCCACTGAGCATAGACTTCGTCATCCTCCATCGCCGGGTAGAACTGTGGGGCGAACGTGTCGTCGCGCGGTTCGAACACCCCCAGGGCGGCTCGCCAACGATCCCTGTTGCCCTCTACGGACGCCAGGAAGGCTTCTTCCGACGAGAAGTCGGGTGTCCAGTACCGGGACTTGCGTCTTTGGTAGGACTGCACTTCTCGCCGTAGCCAGTCCTCAAACTCCAGCCGGTTCAAGTGTTGCCGATCCGCAATCACGCGGTTCACAAGCTCAGGCTCGGCCTCGAAGGCGTTTTGATAGAAGATAAGCAAGGCTCTCTCTCCTGTGGGTCGGTTCTTGTCCATCTGACTGGCCTGTGCTCTCGGGGACCCTTGTGTTGTGTGTTGTAGTGCCCGAAGCATGGTTCAGGCCGTCGATCTGTTGGTGATATACTTGCGCCCGGAAGCGGCGAAGACCTTCCCAAAGGGTGGCACTCTATTGACGATTCGCGAACGCACCGAGCAGTGGGAAGTTGAATACCTCAGTCCCTACGCAGCGCTGAGTAGCTGCTCTGAAGGCCGCCAGTCGCCTGAAGAGTCCTGCCCGGTTCGCACCTGCTATCAGCGCGACCGCGACCGGATCATCCACCTGTGCCGGGCCTTCCGCCGCCTCGCCTACAAGACCCAGGTGTTCTTCTCACCCCGAGAGGATCATCTGCGCACACGCCTGAGCCACACCCTTGAGGTCTCTCAGGTCGGCCGGACCATCGCGAAGGCCCTCCGCCTCAACGAAGAGCTTACTGAGGCTATCGCTCTTGCTCACGACGTTGGACACACGCCCTTCGGCCACGTCGGCGAGGAGGCGCTAGACGAAATCTACCGCGCCTACAATCCCGAGGTCTCCTTCCACCACAGTGAGCACAGTCTGCGCGTGGTGGACTGCCTGGAGCGCAATGGCCAAGGGCTGAATCTTACCCAGGAGACCCGTGAGGGCATCGTCGCGCACAGCAAGGGTCTGCGCTCAACGCGCGATTCGCTCACTTGCGCCTTGCCCTCAACCCTTGAAGCCGAGGTCATCCGCATCTCCGACCGCATCGCCTACCTCAACCACGACTTGGACGACTGCCTACGGCTGGAGGTTCTACGCGAGGAGGAACTGCCAAGCGATGTCATGGATGTCCTCGGCTGGCGCCACAGCGCGCGTGTGGACACCCTGGTTCGCGACGTAATCCAGCACTCGATCGACGTTCCCCACCTGGGCATGAGCGACGAGATGATCGAAGCCACCGACGCCTTGGTGCAATTCATGGACGAGCGCGTGTATCACTCACCGTTTCTGGAAGTCGAGCGACACAAGGTCAAGGGCGTGGTGCAGTCCTTGTTCCGCCTGTACATGGAGAACAGCAGAGCGCTCGCCTCTGCAGCGGGGCAGGTGGTGCCTGAGGACACTCCTTCTCGCGCGCGCATTGTCTGCGACTACGTAGCCGGGATGACCGACCGCTTCGCCCGCCAGCAGTACCTCCGCCATTTTGTACCCTTCGGCTTCCCG
>JAKORR010000575.1 GCA_029777735.1 Armatimonadota bacterium
CAGAATCAGGGCTGGAGATTAGGGGCCAAGGCCCCGATGGGCCTGGTCGGCATTCGACACTGGACCCCAGAGTCAGGGCTGGAGATTAGGGGCCAAGGCCCCGATGTGCCTGGTCGGCTCTCGGGTCTCGGCTTCGGAATCAGTACTGGAGATTAGGGGCCAAGGCCCCGATGGCGCCGAGCTCCACGCTTACGCGCCTCTAGGCAGCGGGTCGATGTCACGCCGAACTCCCGAATCGCCGTTCTGAAAGTGCTGATTGCTACGCGGCCACTGCTTCGACGTTGGCAATAGCAACGGGTCGAGAGCAGCGGGTCGAGACCATGCCAAGCCCTCGAGCCTGGTTGGGAGAACGCCTCCTGCAAGGTTGCCAGCGATTCGACCTCGCCTTCAGGACGCTCTCAACGCGAGAAGCACGAGCTCACAGTGCAGCTTCAACTGGCGCGCATCGCGGCATGGGGCAGGGGCCCGAAGCCCTTTCCATGGGCTGCTCCAGCCTATCGGCAAATAGCGATCGCCCAATTGTGGTCGGTCACCAGGAAACGTAGAAATCGAGAGCAGCCGGCAGGAAACCTGACAGGCGGGTGATCGCGGGCTAGCGGGGTCACCCTGTGTTGAGGTGAGGAGGCTCGGAGTAAGTAGCTCGGAGACTCCTCGGGGGGCCGTAGAACCAGCCCTGGGCGGCCTTCGCACATGCTGATCGCGCGGTCCAGTTCGGACACGTCAACCAGGCAGGAGGGCCTTGGATGCGGGTCGGTGGCTGGTGTGCGCGCGCTGTCCAGAGGCCTTCTTCCTGTGCCTTGGGTGTGGAGCGTCGCCGGGCCGGCGAACCCGCCGTCCTCGTCGACCAGCCCCTCGACCAACGACTTGATCCTCGCCACCGAGGTGATCGCCGCACGTGCAGTCAACGGTCGTCGGGCCGGCGCACGCGCCGTCCCCGCCGACAAGTGCGTCCTTGCCCAGGCTGCGTCAGTCAACAAGCGGCTCTAGCTGACAAAGCCTAATCGCTCCGGGCCCTTCGGGCCCTCCGCGATTGATCGGCTTTGCAGCTAAGCCGCC
>JAKORR010000576.1 GCA_029777735.1 Armatimonadota bacterium
GCCCGCTTGCGGGACGGCAGTCGCCGCATGATTGAGCGCCTTCGCAAGCTCCAAGTGAGGCGTATCATTTTGGTCAGTCGAGGCAGCGACATTGCCGCAGAGCGCATGAGCGACGAGGCCGGCCTGGACGAGTCCCTCTCTGGGTTGTCCGAGGATGAGTTCGTGCAGATCGTTTCGGGCTGGCAGGCTGCCGGTCACACGGTGGCCCATATAGGCTCGCCGTTGGAGCTCGAGTCGGACGAGCCCATCGCCGACGTGGAAGTGCGGTTTGGCGATAGTAGCGGGGAGGCCCGAGAGCGAGTCATCAGCCTCCCCACGTCCGACAGCGGGCGGCTGGTCCCATTAGTCAGTCTGGCTACGAGCTACAACCGCGTCGCTACCCGGGCCATGTGGCTGGTGATCGTGGTCAAGGTAGCTATGGCGATCGGGGCGGTGTCGGGTGAACTCGCCCTTTGGCAGATTGCCGTGCTGGAGGCGCTCGGTGCCCTGCTCGTCCTGGCTATGGGCCAGTGGCTCTTGCGCGTCGACTAGCGGCCGGTGTGACCGCTACTTTGTCACGAGCCACGCAGTCGTTAGGGACTTGTGTCCAGGCGGGCCAGGTACTATAATCAGAAGAGACAGTTGGTAGGGGGGTGCAATATGGTCACGCTAACTGAACTGGCTGCTAGCAAGGTTCAGGAGATCATCCAAGAGCGAGGCGAACCGAACCTGGCTCTCCGACTGTTCGTCCAGGCCGGTGGTTGCAGCGGCTTCAGCTACGGACTCGGCCTGGATGAGGCCCGGGAAGATGATAACGTCGTCGAGACCGAGTACGGTATCAAGGTGCTCGTGGATCCAGAGAGCGCGGCGTACGTCCAAGGCTCGGTCATAGACTATAAGCAGGCTTTGCGCGGCGGCGGATTCGCCATTACCAATCCTAACGCCGTTCGCACATGCGGCTGCGGCAGTTCATTTCGGACGGCCGAAGAGGCCGGCGCTGCCGATCCGTGCTAGTCTGTCTGAGCCGCCTGCAGGACTGACGGCGTAAGTAGAACCGTCAAGCCGCAGGGCGAGGGCATTTTCCTTGTTACGATAGCGGGTCGCGCTGCGGTTTCGATACGTAGCATGGACGGTTTTGCTCCGGACTACCCA
>JAKORR010000577.1 GCA_029777735.1 Armatimonadota bacterium
CATGTGGTCGAGTGGACGAGCATCACCGGACCTTGGGACTACCTCCTGAAGTTTTTGGTGCGCGACGGGCAGCACTACGACATCGAGCGCCGCAAGCTGCAGCGCCTGGCCAACGTAAAGCGCACACGCGGCATCATGGCCAACCGGCCGACGAAGAAAAAGCCCATCCCCATTGCTCAGTACCGCGACGACGGCGAGTGACGGCAGCCGGAACCTAAGTTCCTGATGGCCCCTTGCGGGTGATAGTGCGGCCGGTGTCGCCCGGCGTCGGGCCCGCGTCACCCTCGCGGCCGTAGTCCCGGCCCTGAACGCTGCGGCTGTTGGCGTAGTCGGTGAGGGAGCCCCGGTCATGGTCACGGGCTGATGAGAGGCCAGTCTCCTTCCCGCGCTTCACAGTGCCTGCCTGGCGGGCCCGCATGGCCTTGTAGCTATCCCAGACCTCAGAGCGCGTTTTGTTGAGCTCGGCCCATGCCTGCTGCTGGCCTTCAGTGTCCGTCGCGTGCCTGGCTTTTGTGGCCGCACGCTCGGACTGCTGGCGAGAATGAAGCTGTCTCCGTTCCTCGGCCGTGGCCTCGCGGCTGGTGGTGATACTGGCTGAGCGGAATTTCTGGGCCTCTCGCGCCTGGTCGAAGCGCTGCCGGAGCCCCACGAGCTGGGCGTCTTGGCCCTCTTTGTGTGCGGTCAGAGCGGGGGCATTCTTCAGGGTGAGCCCTCGGAAGAAATCCCGCTTCTGGGTGTCCAGGAGTTTTCCGAACTCCACCTTACGGGTGCCGGCATCCACTGTGGCATTGAAGAGCCTGGCCAGGTGGTCACGATACTCAGGGCCTTGAGCCCCGACAGAGGTCGAAGTCACCACCTTCAAAACCTTGTCGAGCTGGCCACGGTCTGAAGCCTTCTCAAGGCGGAAGAACTCGCGCCAGGCGGTTTTCTGGCTGGCCTTGAATCTCTCCACCTCGGGCGCGTCCTTGGCTTTCAACTCTGCGCGTAGTGTCTTGGTGGCGGCCAAGTGCTGCTTCTTGAGGACAGCACGGTCGGCCTGGTAGGACTTCCAAGAATACGGCTCGACCCCGCTCGCCTGGTTGAAACGCCTTCTGTTCTTGAAGGCTTCCCGCTGCTTGGCGTCAAGCGCGAGCTTTTCGGCCTTGTGGCGGGTCTTGAGCTCGTCCCAGTCTTTGGAATGTTTCGCGGCAATATCTCGGCCGGCCTTGGCCAGTGCTTTAACACGGGCCGTGATGTCGGCCTTGATTTCAAGGGCGGTCTTGCTCTTCGGGAAGGGGGCGTCCTTCTCGGCGTCCCACTGCGGGCGCGGCTTACTCTCTCGCACCTTGCCTGTCTCAATCTCGGCAGTCAGGCGCTTCATGTACTCGGCCTTGAGGGATTCATCCTTCTCGTACTTGATGGCTCGCTCAAGACAAACCACGCGCCCTTGAGCTTTCTCGTACTGATACGCCCACGCCTGCAGGAGGTTGAACTCAAACTGCTTGCCATGCGTCCGTCCAGTCTCTGGATTGACGCGGTTCACCACGATATGCATGTGCTTGTGGGCCTTATCCGTATGGACTGCGAAAACCGCCTCATGGCCCTCAAAACCCAGAACGGCAAGCGCCGCTTTGGCGGTCTCGACCATATGGTCGTGTGACGGTTTTTGCCCCGGCTCCCAGTTCAGCGAGAAGTGATAAACAGGGTCTTTGGTTTTCCGCCCGGTGGCCTTGATGCCGGCGGCCTCTTTGAGTTGAGCTGCATTGATGGCGGTCCACGCCATGACCTTTGCAGCCTTCTCCGGGTCATCGGTCCGCATATTGAGGGTGTGGGTGTATTCGACCCGGTCATCTGACGACTTTCCGATGTCATGCGTGATATAGGCCACCACACCTGCAAAGCTCTGTCCCTTGGTAGCGGCTGCGGGGTTCATGCTGAAATTCCCTGCCACCGGTCGAGTAGCCGATTGATGCGTGCGAGGGTGTCTTCCAGCTCCGTGGGAACCACACCCATGCCGGCGTTCAGCGCCCGGGCAATCTGGTTGAGGTTCACGCCCACCCGGTTGAGGGCGACGATGTGCGCCACCCCGGCGGGTGCCGACGAAGCGCGTGCCACTTCTGGCGAGAGGTCGGGAGAAGCAGCGGCAGGAGTGGGCTGGCCGAGCACGGCCAGGCGGCAGAACTCAGCCGGCATCAGCCCGGCGGTCGCCGCCTTCGGTTCGACCTCGCTCCACTCGCCAGGCGAGAAGCGAAGGTTGAAGCGCACGGTGCGCGCTTCCTGGGTCTCTTTCTTCGGTCGCGCCACTGTGCGGCCTCCGTTTTGGCGAGCTCCTTGAGCTCGCTGCGGGGCGTGCGCCAGGTCGTCCAGACCAAGGCGCGTGCCTCGCGTGTCGCGGACGAACGGGCCGCGTTTCCCGGGGGTCAAGGGGGGTAGTGAAGCCGTGAGGCGAGCCTCCCTTGCAAGCTGTTTTGGGGCACCAAAACATTAGCTTGCTACTCTGCCCACCCCCATCTTACCGCCAACCTATTAAGGTTCCCATAACGCCCCACACACGAAACCCGCGCCCTGTCTTCGGGCATCGTCGATCACATACCACCCCTCGCAAACCACGCCCGAAGACTGGACCCCAAAGGGGGCCTATCAGCCTCACCCACCCAACCAAGCCAATCGAAAAGGCACACGACTGACCACCCGCACCCCTGCAACGAACGCCCACCACAGAACCCAGGAACCACAGCCCTACTTCATGGCCGAACCACACCCCAACCTCGCCAATGAACAAAGCTTCGCCTGCGTGTCTTCTACGTCGCGCCGGTCGGGGGCGGTACGCGGGACAAAAAAGCAAACCGCACCTTTACAGCGCATAAGGGCCTGTGTGCGAAGCTCGGGGGGCCGGTGGATTAACCGCAGCTCAGGGCGTGCCGGACGGGAATCGAACCCGCACCCACTGCTGAGTCAGAACAGTGCTCTATCCGGTTAAGCTACCGGCACGCCGAGGCCGAAGGCCACACAGGCCCGCGCTGTCACAGGTCGGTTTTCCTTGAGGGGCGGGGGCGCGATGTGCTATTTTTTGAATACTGCTGAGTCAAACAGCGAAGGCGGCCCGGGATTATCTCGGGTCGCTTTTTTATTCGAGCTTGGGCAGGCGCTCTAAAACAATACGAGAAGCAACGGCCCGCCAATTTGTCGGGTCGTCGGCTGGAGCGAGAAACGCATTTTCGTGCGCGCGGGCAATTGCTGGCCAGTGATGACCGCCAAACTGCGCCAAGAGGTCACGGGCGGCACGTCTTATCGCTCACTCGGCTTTATCTTCAATCTCTCTTAAGACGACGCGTCCAGAAACTGGCACAGCATCGAGCAATAAATCGAGGCCCTTGCCGTCTTTATGCCGGAAGGCAACTCCGATTTCTCGCCAGTTGGCCTTCTTGTCGTCACGATCGCGCACCACATAAGCGGCGAAATCTGGTTTTTTTGTCTCAGTCATGAAGCGCCCCCTCCTTTCGGGGTCCAGCTCTCAGACTGCCGGGAAAGGTTTAAGGGACAGTAAACGGCCGCTCCGCGGATGGCTTACCCCTCGGGGGCTCTGCCCGCCGAACCCCCGGGATATTTGAAGCCCGATGATGATCAAAGAGAAAACATGCGCAGGCTCTCGGGCGCGGCCGCAAGCGCCTGGGCAGCAATGGCCTGCCGGTCGATCAAGTCCCACTCTGGCAGGACCCGCACGAGCTTGCCAGCGTCCAGCTCGTCGACGACGAGCGCCAAAGGCAAAGCACCGATGCCGCGGCCGGCCAGGACAGCGGCTTTCGTTTCATCATGGGTGGCCAAGCGGGTGCGCCGCGCGGTTCGGAAATCTCCGATGGCATGCGGTCGGCACAGCGTGATGACTTCGGCTTCCTTGGCGCCCACGAAACGAAGGCGGCGCAGCTCTCGGGGGTGCTCTGGCTCCCCCGCCTGTGCAAGGTAGGAGTGTGAGGCGAAGAGGCCGGCTGAGGGGTCCATCTGGAAAGCGTGACGCTGGCGGTTGATTTTGCTACTCTGGTTGAACGGTACAGGGTGGGAACCCGATGACCGTGCCCGGTGAGGATTCACCCATAGGCCCGCCTTGCGCGGGTCTATGTTTTTCCAAGCTCGGGCCTGGCGCAACGCGCGCCAGGCAGAACTTCGTGTTCCCGTGCACAGAATCCCAGACCACCGATTAAGAATAGGAAATCGTCCGCCAGACAACTGATTTGCACGAGAAGCGCAAGCAGTTTTACCCTTTCCTGCGTTTGCGTGCGGCCGCGATCACCGCCAGACCGAGCCCGAGAAGAGTCAGTGAGCCAGGCTCAGGCACGGCAAGCGCAGCCGCGAATACACCAGACTCAGAACTGAACGTGCTGCCAGTTGGGGCTAAGTAGGCAACATTCACGGTGTGCGAAAAGTCTGCCGTCGCTTCGGCCTGATTAGCCGCACCAATGCTAGTCGCATAGGTATAAAGAGACACTTGCCATCCGAAATCACCGGATGGGTTGAACAAAACGTCGAAGGTTTCTGAGCCAGATTCGAGCATGTCATTGACAGGGACGTAGCCAACTCCCGGTTGGTAATACGTCGTATCAAACGCCGTCAGGCCAATGGTATAGCTGAAAGTGGTGTTCCCTTGAAGATCGTAGGCAGTGAAGAAAACGAACCCACCCGCTTTCAAGTCCGGCGTCGAACCGTCATAGCGCCCAAGACTATCGATCACAGTAGCAGCACCTGAGACATTCAAGGTGAAGTGCGCAGAATCTCCAGATGACCAAACGAACGGGCTACCCTGCGCATTCGAGTGGTAGAACGTGTCAATCATGCCTGCTTGGCCGTAACCACCCCAAAGGGCAGACCCCAAAGGCAGTGCAGAACCGCTCGTGTATTGAGCACTAGCGCCGATCTTGGCTCCCGCCAGACTCGCAGAGCCAGTTGCTGAAATGTGACGCCCGTTGCCGTCATAGCCGTCCTGTGTCTGCGCGACTCCTGTCACCGTCGAGTCGGAGCCATACGACGCCGAGCCATTGACATACATGCTTGTGATTGCATAGGCACCACTAGTCACCGGAGCTGCTGAGCTGAGCGCTGCAAAGCCGCTCAAAGCGATGGCCGCGAACACTTGACGAATGATCATATACACCTTGAGTGATAGAAAAAGATTAATCACCTCTAGAAAGCAAGAATTGAGCCATCCCGAAAAACACTTAATAAACAAAGAGTTGTGCTAAAAAACCGAGGTAAGTGTAAAAAATATCGACAAGCGTTCGTGCGCACTGCGGCCAGGGGCCGATGTCTCAAAAACTAACGTTTATGAGACAGTTCGACCAGGTCAATGAAATCAGGGACTTGCGTGTCTCACAAATTTGTCTCATATTGAGGGCATGTCAGAGGACCCCCCACAGCCCTACAAGCCGACCAAGCCCTTCGTGCAGATAGACCCCCGTTGGTGGTCCCTCGGCGTGGTGGACGGGTTCAAGGCGCGACCGCCACAAGGTGGCGTGTCTGACCAGTTCAGCTACTTCAGCGGACGGGTCGAGGGCGAAGCGGCGCGGGAGCAAGGGCGCTCGGTGGACGAGGTGCTGGCCAAGTACAAGATTCCATACAGGGAAGCGGACTTCCGACCCATGCCTCGGCTTGACCTTCCACCGGAAGGGACGCCCTGAGCTATGGAGCGCATCGGCTACGCCCGGGTCTCGACCCAAGACCAGAAACTGAACCTGCAGCGCGACGCCTTGAAGGCGGCGGGCTGCTCGACCATCTTTGAAGACCAGACCAGCGGCACGCGGGCGAAGCGGCCAGGCCTGGACCAGGCCCTGGCAAAGCTGGGCCCGGGTGTCGTATTGGTGGTGTGGCGGCTGGACCGGCTCGGCCGGTCCCTGTCGCACCTGGTCGAAGTCTTGAAGCTCATCGAAGCGAAGGGCGCGGGCTTCGTGTCCTTGAACGAGGCCATCGACACGACGAGTGCCGGCGGTCGCCTGGTCTTCCACATGATGGCGGCCTTGGCTGAGTTCGAGCGGGCGCTCATCGTCGAGCGGACGCAAGCCGGCCTGACGGCGGCCAAGTCACGCGGCGTGAAGCTAGGCCCGAAGCGAAAGCTCACCCCGAGGCAAGTCGAGCATGG
>JAKORR010000056.1 GCA_029777735.1 Armatimonadota bacterium
ACTGCAAGATTGACTTCGTTGTGGACAAGGGCCCCTACGCGAAGACTATTGCGCTCGAGCTCATGCCTTTCACTCTCATCGGCGCTACGACGCGCGCTGGCCTAGTCGCAGCACCCCTGCGCGACAGGTTTGGCATCTATCACCACATTGGCTTTTACGAAGTGGAGGACCTGACGCGAATCGTGAAGCGTGCTGCGACAGTGTTGGGTATTGAGCTATGCCCCGAAGGCGCCGAGGTCCTCGCGGCCAGGGCCCGTGGCACACCCCGCATCGTCAACCGGCTGCTGCGTCGCGTGCGCGACTACGCGCAGGTTGTGGCCGAGGGCGTCATCACGAGCGAGATTGCGCAGGAGGCCCTGGCTGCCTCCGGTGTGGATGAGCTGGGCCTGGACGACCTTGACCGCAGGTACCTGCACGCCCTGATCGACTACTACCAGGGCGGACCGGCGGGCATAAACGCCATAGCGGCGTCTCTAGGCGAAGACCAGGGCACGCTGGAGGATGTTGTCGAGCCCTATCTGCTCAAGATAGGCTTTGTGCTCCGCACCCAACGCGGCCGCGAGGCCACTAGCCGTGCCTATGAGCACCTAGGCCTTAAGCCCCCAATACGCAGAGCCTCAGCCCTGCAGGAAAACCTGCCGCTGGAGATCGACGACGAGGACTCGTAGCCTTCCACAGGACGTTCTGGCTGAGTATTGATGGAATGATCGGCGGAATCCGGAGGGTTCACAGTGACACACAAGCCAAGACCGGATCAGCAGGAGTATGACCTCGAGCCGCTCACGCGAGTGCGTCAGGCCATAGGCGAGAGGACAGTGACAAGTTTCTCCACCAAGCCTCACTTCGGGACGTGCGTGCAGGTGGATGCGAGTGAACTCGTGGCCCTACGCGACGAATTGAAGAGCGGCTCCATGGACCCACTGCCCACCTACAACGATCTGCTTCTTAAAGTGGTTGCCAGTCTTCTGACGAAGCACCGCCGCCTGAACGCCTGGCTTGATGCAGAGGGGCTGAAGCTCCTCAAGCACGTCAATGTCGCCTTCGCCGTGGCGACCGACCAAGGAGTTCTGCTTCCCGTCATTCTCGACGCGGACCAGAAACCTCTCTCGGAAGTGGCGGCTGAGACTAGGTGGATGATTGAGATGGCTCGGGCTGCCAAGCTCCGGGCCTCTCTGCAGATGGGCGCTGGCTTTACGCTTTCCAACATCGGCCCCGGGCGCGTCGAATGGTTTACGACGATCATCAGCCCTCCTCAGGTGGCGATTCTGTCTGTCGGCTCGATGACACAGCGTGCCCTGGTGGTGGATGAGCATGCCGTCGCTCGCCCTAGCTTCCAGGCGATCCTGACTGTCGACCACCAGGCCCTTGATGGCGCCGACTCGGCCGCAGCCATGAATGACTTCGTCGCCATCTTGGAAAACCGCGAGGCGCTTCGCAAGGCTACCAACCTGCGGTGACCATCGAACCGGCACCGCACTCAACGTATCCTGAGCCGAAGGCCTCGCGGAAGAGCCGGCGCGCATCTTCGCCGCTGCAGTGACAGGGCGCTACGCGCATCACTCCCATGGACCTCAGCTCGGCGATAACTTCGCGCGTGGCCTCTACCGTGGCATCCTTCAAGTGAAAGCCACCCACGACCAGGTCCACCGGGCCTGGCCAGAGGTCCTTCGCTTGGCGAACTATACGCGCGAGGCCCGGGTGGGCACACCCCGTCAAGACCACCAGCCCCTTCGTTGTGGTGAGGACGAGGGCTTGTTCGTCAGCCTTTGCCGTCACCGGGCCAGTGGAGCAGACGCCCGGGGCGAGCGCACCAGCTCCCTCGAGTTCAACAAGAGTAGCCCCGCGCTCAGTGACACTCTGCTTGAGCTCTTCGCCGAACTTCGCCAGCACGTACACCCTCACGCGCCGGTTCGCAGATATCAGCCAGCTCAGTCCGCCCGTGTGATCTGCGTGCTGATGCGATAGGAGCACCCAGGCCACATCCCGGGGGGACAAGCCGGCGGCCTGCAGCCCCTCCTCCAGTACTTCGCCGCTGGAACCCGTGTCGAAAAGTCCCAGTGTGCGATTAGTTCTCACTATGCAGGCGAAGCCCCAGCCCCTCGGATATCGGTCGTCTGTGGCTTCGTTGTCGTAAAGCACGGTCAGCTCTACTTTGTTTGTCTGAGCTTGCTCCGTCATGCAGTGGCCTCCCAAAGGGCACGAGGCATCACGCGTGAGCACTGGTACTGTACAGGCAGGCTGAGGTGCCGCTATCATCTACGGTTGGGAACCGCATCTATAGAAGGGAAACCACCCAGGCGCGCACCCTACCACCCTCACGGCTGTGTAAATACTCCAGCCTCTCGACGAAACAAGCCGAGCTCGAACACAGCAACACCATAGCCACCGGCAAATTTAGCCCCGGAAGTAACAGATCACTCATTCTTGCAATTCGGAATCCCCTACGGCGTAACGACTCCCACAAACAAGATAATGTGCTACTCCGCAACGACTGCGGACGCACGCCAGTGATAGCTCCCCGCGCCCCTCCGAGAGCGCCGCTGTTACTTGGCCTCCGGGTCCCAGCTTTCTACCTGGTCCAGCATCCGCTCGCGCACCCACTTCACGTGGCTGTCGGCGAAACCGTATATCACGCCGTCGTTGTGAGTGCCAACGGTGCCGTTGCCCTCATAGCTATTGTCGTCCGTTGCCAAACACAGGTCGTTGTCGGGATCGTTTATCCACCACTCATCCGGCTGACCTGCCTTCGGCCAACCCATCCCCGGGTTCGTCGGCAGTCGGATGTACTCTGGCTTCACGTCGCCGATTAGGATTTTGGTGGCGGCATCCCAGAACTGTCCCAGGTTCTTGTTGGCCGCCAGCCAATTCAGCCCGTAGCCAGGCCCACTGTCCTTGCGGTCGGGGCAGTAAAGTATCTGGTAGTTATGCGTGTACGGGTATATGGCTTCGTACCACAGAAGACGATTGGCGCTGCCCGCCGGCGTCATTTCGTCAAAGTCTTCCGCGTACATCAGTATGGCCACGGTTATCTGCTTCTGGTTGGCTATGCACGCGGCTTGTCTACCCTTCCCCTGGGCGCGCGAGAAGACGGGGAACAGCATCGATGCCAAGATCGAAATGATCGCTATGACCACGAGCAATTCGATCAAGGTAAAGCCTCTTCTCCTTTTCATCTGCTCCGTCCCTCCTTGCCAATCCCTCAAATGTTCCCCGCACTGCAATTCTACCCTTTATGACGTGCACCTGTCACTTCAGTTCAACCGCGACTTGCTGGGATCGCGGTTATGATCATCGAAGCTGTCGAGAAAAGCCAGCGCCCAACGCTGCGCACCTCGAAACTTCTGCCACCGGGCGGGCTTGCGAGATCGAAGGGACCGTTAGCTGCCGAAGATTCGCAAGGCTTCCCTCAACCTCTCTCTTATCGACAGGCCCGCGACACATCTTCCCTCACATCTACCACAATCCTCGCAGGCGTCAGGCTTGACGTCTAGCGAGGCATACAGGTCGCGTCCCAGGTGCTTGAGGTCGTCAGGATACCCTGCTCTAATGTCGGCTGCACGAAGGACCTCCGGAATGTTGATGCCGGCCGGACAGGGGAGGCAATAGCCGCACCTCAGGCAGACTTGGCCATATCGAAAGTCACGCTTCATCGCGGCGATCTGCCGGCGCAGTTCCCGCAAGTCATCCTCGTCCAGAGGGACAAAGGGAGATGCGACGGCAGTGTTCTCCTCAACCTCTCGAACGGTCGTCATGCCCGGAATCACACAGCTCACGCAGGGGTTGCTCAGGCAGTATCGTAGGCTCCCGGCAATAACGGCATCGGCACCCCCAAGGCCCTTTCGACGCTCCGCTTCAGGCCGCACCAGTTGCCCGCCCGATAGAGGCTTCATGATGATGACACCCATATCGTGTTCGCGCGCGAGAGGCAAGATCTCAGTCTCCACACCCTCCTGGTCGAGAGGGCTGTAGGCCAGCATAATGCTCTCGAAGAGACCGCTGCGGATTGCATCGCGCATTACCGAGAGCTCGCGGTGAATGCTAATGCCGAAGTGGCTGATCAGGCCCTGTTCCAGGGCCCATCGACCGGCCTCCACGGCGCCGTCGGATGCGAGCACTCGCTCCCAATCGGTCCGTGTGCTCACTGAATGTAGCTGCCACAGGTCCACGTGATCCATCCCCAGCTCCGAGAGACTGGTCTCGAGGTCTGACGTGGCAGTGTTGCGGTCACGAGCGACAGTCTTCGTGGCGATGAAAAACTCGCTTCGCCGGTGGCCGAGGGCCTGGCCGATCTTGCTCTCGCTGTCCGTGTAAGTTCTCGCCGTGTCGATGAAGTTGACGCCCAGGTCCAGCGCACGGTTCAGGGCCTCAGCTGCCTGGTCAACCGTCACGTGGGGAAGTTTTATGGCCCCGAAGCTCACAGCCGACACCTCAAGGCCCGTGTTTCCCAACCGGCGATATTCCACGCGGATCGTCCTCCCTGCTGAAGCTTCCGAGGAGCTGACCCAACATCCTCTTCGGCGGTTTGGAGCATGTTATAGGTTTATAGGTTACAGGCACGGATGTTAAGCATCAAGCAAGTATTACTGCCCAATGATAGGAAACGCTAAGCGCCATAGTCGCTACTTCCGGTTATCTACATGGATTTCATCGTGCCGGGTGAGCCGGGCCTAGCCATGATACGTAATCTCGAGCTGGCGCTGCCCCCTCTCTTCGCTGGTGGCTGGCGAGCGAAAGAACGAACAACGCCACAAGAGCGCCTTCCACTACCTACGAGACGCCCTGCGTCGATCCGGGGGATGCGCCGGTAGCCCCTAAGGTACCTTTGCAAGGGCTCTTAGCCGCTGCTCTCGCCCTCAACCCTAGCCCCTATCCTTAAACATCCAAACACCACCGTTCAGCCAGTCCGGGGACGGAGCCGCGCAGGGCATAGGAGTTGCCATCATCCCTTCATGCCGGTGAGCATGATGCCCTGCACGAAGTACCGCTGGCCGAGGAGGAAGACCACGATGACCGGGACCATGACCATGACCGACGCAGCCATCAGCAGGTGCCACTCGGCGCCGTGGGGCCCCATAAAGGAATACAGCCCGAGCATCAGCGGCATCTTCTCCGTCGAGTTCATCACGATCAAGGGCCACATGAAGGAGTTCCATGTCCACAGGAAGATGAAGGTCCCCAGAGCCGCCAGAGCTGGCCGGGAGAGTGGCATCACCACGTGCCTGTAGACGCTCCAGTGCCCGCAGCCGTCAAGCCGCGCGGCATCCTCGAGGTCCCTGGGCACACTGAGGAAGAACTGGCGGAGCATGAAGGTCCCGTAGGCCGAGAACATGACAGGCAGGATCAACGCAGAGTACGTATCGATGAGGCCCAGGGTACGCAGTAGTATGAACACGGGGATCATGGTCACGACGTGGGGCACCATAAGCGTCGCCAGGTACCCGAGGAACAACACATCGCGCCCAGGGAAGTGCAGCCGCGCGAAAGCATAGCCAGCCAGACTCGAGGTAAGCACGCAGCCCAGCGTCACCACTGTAGTCACGATGACAGAGTTGAGGTAGAAGGCCAGGAAGGCGTCGCGCAGGTGGAAACCGCCGAACTTGATTGGACCGATCTCGAAGGCCATCCAGGGGCGGTCCAGGCGCATCGCGTGCCAGGCGTCCGCGTAGTTGTGCCAGCGAAAGCTAATATGCTTGACCGGGGTGAGAGTCGGAACAAACCTCGTGCCTTCGCGTTGACGCAGGGCAAGGGAGAGCTGCTGACCTGCAAGATCCGAGGGTTCCACCACCCGGACGAGCACCCTTCCGGGGTAGAACCGCAGCTTGACAACCTTGGCGCGGCGCCCCTGTACAGACGCCCAGAAAACCGGCAGCTCGCGCCCGGTTGCAGGGTCAACCCACGTCTCTTGCCGGCGGGGCAGCAGTTCAGGAGGATAACTCATGGTCGCCTCGGGAGTCTTCAGCGACGTGGAAACCATCCACAGAAGTGGCAATAGCATAGTGCCGCCGCCCGCGAGGAGCAGCAGGTAACTGATAAAGTCAGAGAGACGTTTTCTCCGCAGCATCTTATCCGTTGCGCGGCAGCTCTGCCTTAGGGCCGCACCAGTACGAGACTAACTGGCTCGACACCGTCTTGGGCCGCCGCACGTCCTTATGTTTTGTTAAGTTATCAGGCCGGCCAGGCTAAAGAAGTTGCGTATTATTCGCTCGCCGTGGCTGTAGTGATCAGACCAGTTCTCAGCGTGGAACTGCGTCCCGTAAATTGGCTTGATCTTGTGCCGCATGGCTTGGATGCGGCAGTTTTCGTTCGTCGCCAGGAGCTCGAAGTCAGGTGGGAGTGCGGCCACTTCGCAGGCATGCGCTTCAGGCACCAAGATGGTCTTCGGCAGGCCTCGGAACAGCGGGTCACGCTTGACGATCTGCACCGGGAAGACACCAAACTCGGCGAATTGTCCAGGATAATAGGTCGGCGCCAGGTCAGGCTCACCAGGGCGCAGCCGACGAATGAAGTTGTTCGACAAACCCTTGATGCGGCGGAAGTCTCGCGTAAAGGCGTAGCCCAGAAGCTGGTGCCCGCCACAGGCAGCCAGAAGCGGCACCTCCACCACATGGAGAAAGTCCCAGAGACCCACGGCGGAGTGCACGTCAAAATCCTGCCAGCCATACCCGAAGCCCTCAATGAAGACAGCGCGAAGGGGATAGCGCTCAAGCCAGTCCGGCGTTACCATCGAGTAATGGGCCATCAGGACGGGATGTCCGGTCATGCGCTCCGCTCGCCCGACGAATCGCGACGGCACGGCTCCTTCGAAGTACTCCTTTGGCCTGCTCATCCCAACCACCAGAATCATGCCAGCCTGCCTCCCTCTCAGTACATGATCTCAACCGAACGCTTGCCCATCTTCCAGTTGAGCAGCGTCAACAGAAAGACGATCGCGAAGAGCACCATGGCAAGGGCCGCGGAATAGCCCATACTGTGGTAGACAAAGGCTGTCTGGTAGATATAGTAGAGCAGTGTGGTTGTGCTGCCCGCCGGGCCGCCGCCCGTCATGACATGGACGCCGACAAAGTAGCCTTGGAAGCCGGAGATGATGGAGGTGACGAGGATGAAGAAAGTGGTCGGCGCCAGTTGGGGCCAGGTGACATAGCGCAGCCTAACCCACCATCCCGCGCCGTCGAGCCGCGCGACCTCGTACAGCTCGCCTGGGATGTTCTGTAGGCCCGCCAGGTACAGAACGCAGTTGTACCCGCCCACGCCCACCCACAGGCCCATGAGGATCAGCGCCGGTTTGGCCCAGGCCGGATCACTTAGCCAGTAGGGCGGGTTCTCCACCCCCATCATCCTTAGACCCTGGTTGATCAGGCCGTACTCAGGATTGTAGAGCCAGCGCCACAACACCGCCACGGCTACTGAAGAACAGACGGTTGGGATGAAGAAGAGCGTACGAAAGAACACAACCCCCCGAAGCGGCCTGTTGAGGAGAAGGGCCGTGAGCAGAGATAACGCCATGCCGATAGGGACGCCAAGCATAAGAAAGGCCGTGTTGTACAGGTAGTACCAGAAGCGATCGTCGTTAGCGACCAGCCGACCGCTTGCCACATCACGGTGGAATCCTAGGGCGTCAACGTAGTTGGCCATCCCCACCCACTGCGCCTCATCCCAGGGCCTGATGGCGTCCCATCGAGCGAAGGAGAGAAGCATGGCCGCTAGGACCGGCAGCAGCGTGAAAGCCAAGAACCCCACTAAGTTGGGGAGGAGAAAGGCGTAGGCCCTCAGGTATCCGGCTAGGCGGGCCCGTCCGCCGGGTCTGGAGCGTACGGCCGCTGGCGGCACTTCAGAGGGCTGGGGGGAAACGTCGGTGTCAGTCATGCCTTTCGGGTCGCCTCGCGGTCGCTCACAGGCAGCGGAACCTCGAAGGCTGTGTGCCTAGGCCCGGGTGCGGAGCGCCCCCTGTAGAGGATAGTTCCCAGCAAAGGGGTCATGCTCTCTCCCCCGTGCTTCTTCGCACGCGGATGCAAGAAGCGAGGTCACGGTCGAGAGCGAGCATCGTGCCCCCAACACGAACGACGAAGACCGGCGATGTCTGAAGAACCTCGACTTCCTCGCCGGGAAACAGACCCAGCGATGTGAGCTGAGCCACGCGCCTACGGCCTCGGCCCTGGGGTGTCGGGACGCTGGGTCCCTGGCTTCTCCCAGCCCCAGGGCCATGGCGCCGGCCGTGGCGCCCGGGCATCGTCTGAGCCACTGGTCCAGATGACAGGTACGCAATCGTGCCCTTCTCTCCCGCCTTCATCTGCGAGAGCGGAATTACGGCAGTCTCAACCGCTTGGGCCCCCTCCTGACAACACCTGCCCGGCGGTATGGGGTTGCCGTGGGGACACTCGCTAGGATGTCCAAGCAAGGTACAGATGCTATCCGTCAGTTCCGAGCACACGATGTGCTCCATCTCGCCTGCGATGTACTCGCCAGCGTCGGCGGGTATCCCCAACACGTCGCTCATTAGGCGCTCAGCCAGGCGGTGGCGACGCACAGCGTCGGCGCCAAGCTGTTCACCCGTTGTGGTGAGACGAACGCGTCCATCGTCGATCTGCACTACGCCCTCGTCTTCCAACGCGTGAAGTGCTTCGCCGTTGTGCCGCCTTATCTCGACGTGGTCTACAGATACCGACGATTCGCCGTGCTCAACCGCCAGGTAGTAGAGTGTGTGGAGAATATGCTCCTTGCGCTGCTCGAGACCCTCGCGGGGACTGTCTTCGAGTCTCACAGGCTCACCCCCAAGGCGCGCAGTGTCCAGTTGACCAGGCCTCCTGTTGTCAGGGCAAGCGCCATGATTACAACAACCATCACCAGAGCGCGCTTCAAGCCCTGTTCCTTCACAATCACCAGGAAGTTGGCAATGCAGGGAACGAAAAGTGTCATGGTGATAAGCGCCACCACGGTCTGCAGATTGTCCAAGCGACCTTCGTAGCG
>JAKORR010000578.1 GCA_029777735.1 Armatimonadota bacterium
ATGGACCAAGGGCATCCGTTAGCCCCTGGTTTGGCTGTGTGGATGGTGGCAGCGAGGTCCTAGGGTATATCGAGGGCAAGCGAGTGCCGGGACTGGTAGCCCGACGTTTCGATGGTTGGAATAGTGTTTACTCAGTCGCGCCGGGCCTTCCCGCCCCTTTGTTGGCCTCGCTTATGGAGACGGCCGGGGTTCATCGCTACACCGACGCAGGTGTGCGACTGGCCGTCGGCCACGGCTTGCTCGCAATAATGTCCGAAGCCACGGGGTCTGTGTCGGTGCGTCTTCCGGAGAAGACGCGGGTCCGTCATCTCACTGACGCTGGCTGGGCGGAACTTGGCGTACAGCCCGCCGTGGACGAGGGTCAGGTGCTGGTTCTGTCCCTACAGTCTGAATAAAGCTGCCGCCTTTGATCGCCTGACGATTCCTTCTGCCCCGGAGCTCTCAGGCCTGGGTGGCCAGCCCACCACCCCGGGCACGCCAGGCAGGATTCCCTCCTCTGTGTAGCTCATATCATCAACCACGCCACACACATCAGCACGTTGAAGCACTACAGGGCGATTAACACTGCAGACGCAAGAACGCTAGGAGAACAGCAGCGTGGTTCTGCAACATCTCGCGGCGGTGATTGCGACGCTCACTAGAGGATGCACCCCACGGCACCAGGACGAGGGTCCACGGCCACAGCTTCTCGTTTCTATCGCTGTATCTTACCAAGAGCAAAATAATCCCACATTTATACGATCATACAAAGAATATAAATAGAAGTCCCCACTCCGGGAATGTTCGGTTCACTCAGGATGAATCTTCCGCCGCCAAAAGGTCGTTGTGAGGGCCCAGGGCAGGGGAATAATCACAGGGCAGCCGACGTCCAGCTAGGTTTCGGGGTAGAATTCTTGGTCCACTTCCATGGGAAAACTAGCCACCTGCGTGCGGTCCTTCCTGCGCGGCAGCAACGGCTACCGGCCGCCTCGGCCCTTCGGCCAAGTCTATCCTGCGGGAACTGTATACTCCCCCCCACTCCTCGCCGCCCTCCCTTGTGTGGAGTGAGCATCGCCCACACCTCTGCTAGAGCTTCGTCGCCCACAGGCGAGCGCGGTCTTAAGCCTGTCGGCGGGATAGAGGCCTGGGCGCAGAGGGGGTGCCCGGGTGGTTTGTCTGTGCCTATCGCTGCTTGGTGGTCACCGTACCCCGACTGCCACGGCAGCGATTCTGGCCAGGGCAGCGACGGCCCGATCGATGTCGTCCGCAGTAAGGAAGGGGCCCAGGCTGAGGCGCACGGTGCCACGCTTTAGCGTGCCTAGACACTGATGTGCCCACGGCGCACAGTGCAGACCGGAACGAATGAGGATGCCCTGGGCCTCCAGTTCGGTCGCAGCCCACGCGGGGTCCTCATCGCCAATGTTCACGCTTACCAGTCCTGTGCGGTCTTCGGCTTTACGCGGCCCGTAGATATGAAGGCCGGGAATCTCCGCGAGGGCGGCTATCAAATGGCGCATCAACACAAGCTCGTCTTCGCGCACCGCTCTTACTGTCTTCCGGCGCAACCACCGCAGGGCCGCCAGCAGTCCTGCCAGGCCCGGCCCGTTCATCGTGCCGGCCTCCATAGCTTCGGGCCAGTCGGTGGGCATCTCATCGCGCTCCGACTGGGTGCCCGTGCCGCCCTGCCGTGGAGGCTCCAGCTCCAGGCCAGGCCGCACGTAAAGTGCGCCGGTGCCCTGGGGACCTAGCAGGCTCTTGTGTCCCGTACAGGCCACCATGTCCAGGCCCCAGGCTTCCGCAGGCAAATCCAGCACGCCCGCCGTCTGCGTAGCGTCGATGAGGATCGTCAGGCCGCGGTTGTGTGCTTCCAGAGCCAGCTCGCGCACTGGCAGTATCTCTCCCGTTACGTTGCTGGCGTGCACGGCTACCACTAGGCGTGTGTTGTGGCGCACAAGCCGCGCCACGTCATTGGGGTCTACGCCCATGCCCGGCACGTACGGCAGCCGCGTGATCTTCACGTCGCGCGTTTTCTCCAAATGCCTCAGGCACCGTGCAACAGCGTTGTGCTCCAGCGGACTCGCGATCACGTGGTCGCCTGGCCTAAGGTAGCCCTTTAGTGCCGCATTCAGCGCATCCGTAGCGTTCAACGTGAAGGCCCAGCGTGTGGCCTCGCGCGTCCCAAAGAGCGCGCCGAGTTCTCGTCGCGTCTCCCACAGCAGACGATCAGCCATGGCCGCGAAGGTGTGCGTCCCGCGGCCAGCGTTGCCCGCTATGTCCCGTAGATGTTCCACCACAGCCTCCACTACACCCGGCGCCTTCGGATAACTTGTCGCTGCGTTGTCTAGGTATAGTAACTGGTCGGGGACGTTTCGCGACTCCGGCTCACCTTCAGCAGACATCCTACTCGCCTCCTGCGAGCCCACGATTGTGTGTCTCTCACGGTCGTGTCACAGGCCTACAAGGCCACCACCCTCTGCGCGGCAGTTAGAATCGACACAATATCGTACATATTGGAGATCTTCCCAACCTTCTGATCATCTAACAGCCCCAGGAACTGCAGGCAAGTACCACACACCAGTACCTGTACCTGGCGCTCCTCAAGCTTCGCTAACGCCTCGACTGCCGCAGACCCGCTGCAGGCCAGTCGCACTCCGGCATTCATCAAGAGCACGTACGTTGGCGTGGGCTCGGCCTCCGCCAGCGTGGTTAGCATGAGCTGTGTTAGCAGCGCCCCCAGCTTTGGGTCGCCCTGGCCAATCTGGTCGGACGTAAGGAGCAATGCCACAGTACCTGGCGTCTCGGCTGCCGGCTGTGGGGCGTACTCGGATGCTGGCTGCGAAGGATCGGCGCCGCTGGGTTTGCTGATGACAACCTCATAGTGCCCTTCGCGCGTGAGGATTTCCACCTCACAGCCCGATGCCTGGGCCAACTGTTCAAGGTTGCGCGACTGCACTTCCTGCGTCACAAGCACCCGTACACGCCCCTGGGCGATCTCGTCGAGGGCCTTGCGAGCCATCATCACGGGCTTGGGACAGGCCATGCCGCGGCAGTCTACCTCACGCTCCAGCATTGTCACTCTTCACTCCCTCGAAACTCTCAAGAGCCAGTGCTTCCCATTTGCGACCGTCCTCGCTTACGAACAGATCTCCCAGCAGGCCCTCGCTCCGGAGTACCTTTATGGCCGAAGGTGCGTCCTCGACGCTCAGGCGAAGAGCCACGCCACACTTGGCGGTCAGTGTACGCGGCCGAGGGATCAAGGTGCCGCGGATTCCAGCGTCCACCAAGGTCGCTGCGCCCTCCATGGCGTCATGGGCCCGCTCGTAGGTTACCAATACGTAGGTCATTTCGTACGCAACCGCAATCTCAGGATGATGGAAGGCGACTTGCCCCCCTCGAAGACCCGACCTTCGGTATGCAGCCAGTTGTCTACACTGCAGTAGATCCCCTCATCCCACTCGCTTTCGACCCAGGTGCCGTCCCTGAGTTGCACCGCCAGCGCCAGATTCCTCACCTTGTAGCAATCGCCCGTTTCGTTTGTGAACACCAGAGCGTTCTCGGACTTCAGGGTCTTTACCTGCTCTGGCGTTAGTTCGATTGTCTTCTCTTCCCATTGGTCAAGGTTGCCCTGATCGTTCAAGGGCACTCGCCCCAGCCTCGTGCCGTTGAGCAAGATCCACTTGTCGGCGTACTGGCTGCCGTTCACCCCGAAGACTTCTAGATGCAGCCGGGCCGCAGCAATCTCGCCGAACTGTTCTGGCGTCATCTCTTGCACACGCCCTTCCAGGGGCAGCTTGCAGTCCAAGAGTTTCAGGGATCGGCGCCGCCAGCCCTCACCTATCGCCCAGGGCAGGTCGGCCGGCGGCTTCTCGATCTGGGTTGGCTCCGCACGCACTTCGTATACCAACCAGGCCTCCACCTTGCCGCGCCGTGAGGCAAAGGGCTTGTCCCTGCCAGACGGCAGGTCCACCATCGCCTGCATTCGTTTCTGGGACGGGTTGATCTCGAGCACCTCAAGCTGCCAGCCCGCCCCACTGGCGCTGCGTCGGCCTGTCGCCGCCTCGCAGACGATGTTAACCTTGCCCGTCGCGCCTTGCCGCAGCACCACGTAGAGCCGGGTGTTCTGCGCCTCGCGGGCCCTGATCTCGCCGGACAGGCTCATGCGCAGGGTACCGCCTGACGCCGTGACGGTCCCCCGGCCCCGAGCATCAGCCGCGGGCTCAAGGGCTGGCTTGCCCCAGCTCTCGGGCCTCACCTCCACGACCACGACGCTGGCCGGCGGCAAGGCTACCTCGCATTCCTTGCCGGGCACGACTGGTTCGGGCAGTGGGGCCAGGTACGGGTAGGTTATCGCGCCGTGGAGTTCTTCGGGCCCACCTAAGTACCCTGTCGTCTGACTGATCGCCACAGCCAGCCTGGCCTGCTCCGGACTCGGGTTGCGTAACACCCACACGCCCTTGCGTCCCTGCCAGTGGATGAAGCCGTAGGGTTGTCCCTGAGCTGGATCCCCGCCGATCATCTGTACGCGGGTCAGGATCGCCTCGCGCGCCTTCGCCCACTTCACCGTGGTGCCCAACGCCCTCCATAGGTCTTCTCTCATGCGCTCCGGCGTAAGGTACAACTCCTGCAGCAGTACACCGCGGCCGAAGTACATGATCACGTGGTCTGTCCACTCGCGCACAGGCTCGTTCTGGCCGCCCAACATGTTGTACCGCCCCTGCGTGATCCCGTGGGTCATCAGGCGTGAGAGAGGGAAGAGGTTGTTGGGCTGTCGAGCGTACATGCGATACAGATGCACGTCGCGGAAGCTCATCTCCCACTCGCGCGGGGTCAACTGCGGGAAGCTTCGCTCGTAGCCCGTGTCGCCTGGGAAGTTCCCTCAGATGGAATCAGCGTACATTAGCCACCAGGGGCTGAACCACATGCCCGAAGTGACATTCAGAAAGATGCCCGGCTGGATCTCTCGCTCGTACTTGAGCAGTTCCAAAGTCCGGTCCACGTTGGTCTCGTGGCCGTGCTGGGACGTAGGCAGGTGATCGTGGCCCTCGGCCTGACAGCTTAGGAAGTTGAAATCGTGCTTGTAGTAGTTGAGGTTGCCCTCGCGGATCAACCGGGCCGCCGCGTCCCTCATGGCTGAGTAGAAGCGCCGCCCGCCCAGGCAGTACCAGTTGCCCACCGACGACTTCTCATAACCCTTCCTCGTCCCCCACGCCACGTCTAGATTGAAGCCGCTGAGGGGCATCCACAGCCCTAGCCGCGTCCCTTGGGCCTCTAGGTCCCGTGCCAGAGGCCCAAAGCCCTGTGGGTAAATGTCCTTGCGTGGGCGCCAGATGCTTCGCCTCTCCTGCCAGCCGTCGTCGATAACCACCGAGTCCAACTCCACACCATAAGGCTCCATCAGCCCCTTGCGGAAGCCTTCGTACGTCTCCAACAGTCTCGTGGGGGTCAGCTCGGCGCCCCGTAGGTCATACCAGGAATTGTAGTGGAGGAAGTGTCTTGGCGGCAGAGCCACCGTGTTCAAGTACTCCTCGAAGGCCATGGCCAGCGCCTGGCCCGGCCGCGCCACACCGCAGACCGCTGTCTTGCAAGCGAGGCCCTTGCCCCCAACCTCCCTGCCAGGGAAGTGAACCAGCTCCAGACGCCCGGCCTCAATCCGGTTGCGACTGGCGGGGTACTCGACGCCAAACCAGCAACGCCCGCCGATCAGGATTGGCATGCCCTTCCCGCTGTGGTTCCTGGGCGCGGGGGTGAGAGTCATTGGCTCCAGGTCCACGCGACTCACGACCAGACCCTTTGGCCCACTTAGTCTGACGGCCTTGCGCAGCCATCCTTCGCCCTCGCGCACCGCGTAGGTGATCTCAGCCTGCAAGCCTGGCGCCTTGTCCGTGCCCAGGCATACCGTCAACCGTCGCTCTTTGTTCTTGGCGGCTTGCTGGGGCACGCTCAAGAGCTGCCAGTCGGATCCCTGAACAGTGGGCCCGCCCAGAATCTCGACCTTCAGTTCGTCACTATGGGTCGTCAGGGTCCATCCGTCGAGGGGGCAACTGATCTCGACCGTGCGCCAGGCAGGTGTAGTATCGAATTCGCGCTGTATCTTGTGATTGCCAAAATAGACTGGCGCGGCGCCTGCTATCGCACAGACTAGTAAGATCGCGGTCCCACTCCCGCCAATTCGTGCAAGTCTCATGCAGTTACCTCCCTGAGAGGAACTTTCCCAGTCTTTCTAAGAGCCGTCTTCGCCATGTGACCGCCACCATTGTTTACATTCCTGCCTCCCTCCCCCCGGAACCCATCATTGCGGGAGGCCCAGAGGCATGTTACCATGCCAAAGGGGCCTCAGAACATGCCTTGGGGCCAGCTGGAGGTATAGGTATATTTGCAGTCTTCCATGCCACCCACGAGGTCCGGAGCCCGTAGCCGACGTTGACTGCTCGTCGTCTCCACGGCGCCTGGACTTGTCGGACACGTTCACGCGACGGAGTTCCCAAGAGGGGCTACCCGCAGGGCCGTGGCGAGCCACCGTTGCCCTCGCGCCAATGCTAATATTGTCTTTTGTCTCTGGAGGCCTGTAGTCCTTGCAGTCTGAGCCACTGAGTATCTTGCAGGTCATCACACCACACCGCTTCGCGGGCGCGGAGCGGATCTGTGCGCAACTGGCCCAGCGCCTGATCGCGCGGGGCCACCATGCCTACATCGCTGCGCCGCCCCGCTGTCAGGCCTTCCTCGACTATGTGGCCTCCCTGAAGGTTCCCCTTGTGCCACTCCCACTGGGCGGTAAACTCAACCTGCGGGCACCTCGCCTCCTGGCCTCTTTAGCCCTGGACCTACAAGTGGACCTATTTCACTCGCACCTCTCTACGGCCAGCCTTCACACAGTCAGGGCGGCCCGTCTATCCCACCTGCCAGCAATTTGCCACGTCCATGCCATGAGCGGCACACGCTGGTATCGTGGTGCCGATCTTATCCTCGCCTGTACCGAAGGTGTCGCTCGGCACTTGCTCGCTTCGGGGTTGAACGATGTGCCCGTCCAGGTCGTTCACAACGGCGTACTGCCGGAGGAATTCGATCAGGTACGCCCTCCCGAAGAAATGCGTGCTGAACTCGAGCTAGCGCCGGACGCGCCAGTCATCGGCATTGTGGCGTCCCTCACCAAGCGCAAGGGCCACGTCTATCTCTTTCATGCTCTCCAACTCCTCGCCGACGAGTGGCCCCACCTAACATGCCTTTGCCTTGGCGATGGGCCTTTGCTGGGGCGATTGACCAAGCTCGCCCGTTCACTTGACATCGCTGACCAGGTCAGGTTCCTGGGATTCAGGGATGACCGCCTCGACGTGATTCAGATCTGCGACCTGCTGGTGCTGCCCTCCACCGGCATCGAGGGCTTTGGCTTGTGCATCATCGAGGCTGCCATGCTTGGTATCCCGGCCATCGCCAGCCGGCTCCCGGGCGTCGACGAAGCCGTGCTCGACGGACAAACAGGCCTTCTCGTACCTCCGCGCGACCCCGAGGCCTTGGCACAGGCCATCAACCGACTGCTATCCGACCGGACGGAGCGCCGCCAACTGGGGAATAAGGCCCGCCGGCGAGTGAGGGCCGAATTCACCATAGACGCGATGGCGAAGGCTACAGAAGCCGCCTATCGTCGTGTCCTGTCTCGGGCAGCGTCTGCGTGAGGAAGGGAACCGTTGTCTTCGGCACTGGCCCAGTGCGTGAAATCTTGGAACTTGACATGCTAGCGCTCGCTCACATCGCTGGAAGGTTCTCGGCCCGAGGCCTCCAGCGAGTCGGGGCTATGCCCGAGATCGCCGTTCTGCCAAGTCGGGCACACGGAGAGAAGAGCGATGACATCCAGGTCGCTGAGGATAATGCATGTGATTACTCCTCATCGCTTTGGTGGGGCCGAGCATGTGCTTGCCCACCTTGCGGCCGCCCAAATAGCCCGCGGCCATAGCGTCCAGATCGTTATTCCCCCGCGTCTGGACGAGTTCCGCAGCTATCTGGCGGATCTGGGCGTCCCGGTCATCACGGCGCCCATAGCGGGCAAGCTCAACCTGCTCGCACCCTCACGGCTGGTGGCGTTGGCTCACGATCTGGGCACAGAGCTGTTTCACAGTCACCTGTCCTCGGCCAGCATGCACTGTAGCCGCGCCGGGCGGCGGTCAGGTATACCGGTGATCGCGCATATTCAAGCCCTGAGTTCGCCGCGCTGGTATCGCAACGCCGACCTGGTGTTGGTGTGCTCGAAGGCTGTCGAGCAGCATGTGCGCCGCCGTGGCCTCACTGGCGTGCCTCTTCGGGTGCTCTACGACGGTATACCTTTGACCGATCCCTCAAGCCTGCGCGCGCCCGACGAAGTCCGAGAGCACCTGGGAATCCCTCGGGGTGCTCCGATAATCGGCTCAGTGGCTGCGCTGATTCCCCGCAAAGGTCACACCTACCTGCTGGAGGCTGTCAGTCTTCTGTCTCACCGCTGGCCCGATCTGCACGTGGTCTTCGTGGGCGGCGGCCCACTGATGGCCCAATTGTGCCAGCAGGCAGAGAACTTGGGTATCGCCGACCGCTGTCGCATACTGGGTTGGCGGGATGACAAGATGGACCTGGTCCGCAGCTTTACTGTCGTGGCTGTTCCCTCTGTGGCGGTGGACGGCTTCAGCATGACCGCTCTGGAGGCCGCGCAGTTCGGCATCCCCGCCGTGGCCAGCGACTGGCCGGGCATTGACGAGGCCGTACTCGACGGGGTGACGGGCCTTTTGGTGCCTCCGGGTGATGCCGAGGCCCTCGCCGAGGCTCTTAACAGACTACTCTCCGACGAGGTTCTGCGATGCCGCCTCGGCGAACAGGCCCGACAGAGGGTCCTGGCGGATCTTACCATCAACCACATGGCCGAGATACTTGACGGCGTCTACCTGGACCTGCTGCGCCATTGAACCCGCCCGCTAGAGCCCTCTCCAGACCGCCACTACAGGAGGATAAGTGGGCACCGCGCTCTGGAGGAGAGACCGCCCCCAGCTTCCAGCCGCGATCGCTGATCCCGTAATCGCGGGGCGTAGTGGCCTATCCTAATGGTGTCTCCTCGGGGCCTGGGCCGGACAGGAGAATCTGGCCGAAGACCAAGGCCTCTCCACCACCGCCGGCACAAGCCTTTCGCGTTTGGAATCAGTGCCGTTCGGCCAGTAATCGGGCTACGGCCTGCCCAACCTCTGCGGACTGCAGACTGGCCATACGCCCATCGGGAGCTCGCAGCACGATGTGTTGCTTGCCCCAGGGGCCATTTCTCGCTGGGTCGGTGGGCCCGAATAGAGCCACGGTGGACTTGCCCAGCGCTGCCATCATGTGCATTGGCCCAGTATCCGCAGTTAGTAGCAAGTCGCCCTCGGCCAGCAGCGCCGCGAGTTGTCGAAGACCGGTCTGGCCTGCCAGGTTCAGGCAGTCTCCGCCCAGGCCCTCTTCAATGACGGCCGCCGCCTCCAGGTCCGCCGGCCCGCCAATGACCACAACGCCCGCTCGAACGCCAGCCGCGTGTGCTGCCTTCACGGCTTCGGCGAACCGCTCGGGCGCCCATCGCTTCTCCTTCCTCGCACTGCCGGGGTTTACGATAAGCCGCGGCCTGGGCACTTCTCGAAGTCGATCTTGGGCCCAGGTCGCCGCTTCTGGCGCGACCTTAAGGCAGAACTCGGGGTTGCTCGCGTCGACGCCCAGGGGAGCCGCGACCTCTAGGCATCGCACCACAGCATGGGGATTCCGCGCCAAAACCGGTCGGTTGCACGCCGCGAAAGCCCAGATGTGACGCCAACCGGCCATCTCCGCGATCCTATGTTGTGCTCCACATTTGAGGAGAATTTGGGAGCTCTTGAAGGCACTCTGCAGATCCAGCGCTACGTCCCAGCGTTCGGTCCTCAGCTCTCCCGTCAATAGCGCCAACTGCTCTGTATAGCGGCGGATGCTGCTTATGAAGCCGCTGCCGACGCGCACGCTTACGTGCCGGAACACGAAGAGGCGGTCAATCCAGGGATGACCCGCCAACAGGTCGGCAAAGCGGTGGTCAACAACCCACCCGATTCGCGCTTGGGGGTGAAGTCTTCGTAACTGCGTGAGAACCGGCAGAGCACAAACGATGTCTCCGAGGGAACTTGCCTTGATAATAAGTATACTTGACGGCTTTAATGGCAAATTTACGTATCTTACTCCTTTGCTACCTTTCGGAACCGCTCACCGGCCAATCTGAGACCCTTCTTGCTTGCACAGCAATTGGGCGCAGGCTCTTGTCACCAGCGCGGTGCCGCCTGCTTATTCCATTTGGCCTGGCGCATCGGTGTTCTCAGCTCCAGCACCATTTCATTCTATCTATTTCTAGGGATTGCGCCATCGATCATGCATCCACAACCACTGCTCCGGATGCAGCGAGATCTCATAGCCAAGAGC
>JAKORR010000579.1 GCA_029777735.1 Armatimonadota bacterium
AAAGACGGTGGCAGACCCGAGACCGTGCGGTCCTGTGCCAAGGCAAGAGCAAGGCCGCGAGCAATACCCATGACGCCCAGAGTGACGATGAAGGAGGGTAGCTTGGCTCTGGTGACAAGCAGGCCGTTGAACAACCCCCAGGCGGCGCCCATGCCAATGCCGGCAAGACAGGCAACCGGCACCGCCACTCCCGACTTCATGGCCACAGCCGTTGTCACTCCCGTAAGGGCTACCATGGATCCAACCGAGAGGTCGATTCCGGCCGCCACAATGACGAAGGTCTCGCCGATGGCGACAACCGCGATGACGGAGATTTGTACGGCAATGTTCAGCAAGTTCTCGACCGTGAAGAAGCGGGGGTTGAGCAGACCAAAGAGAAGACTCAGCGCCAAAAGGAAACCCAGCGGTGCCAGCCGGTCCACCAACTGGTACCAACCGGTCGCCCTTGCGTTCTTAGGTTCGGACTTTGGTACCTCGCTGCGGTTCTCGAAAGCCATAAGGGATAACGGCCGCCTGCCTTGCACACCTACCTGCCCAGGGCTGCTAACTCCAGGATTCTCTCCTGTGTGGCTTGGTCGCGGGACAACTCGCCCGTCACCCGGCCACGGCAGAGAACAATCACGCGGTCAGACAAGGCCAGCAGCTCTGGTAAGTACGATGAGATGAGAATCATGCCTGCTCCCTGCTGGGCGAGCGCGTCAATGAGCTTGTAGATTTCGGTCTTAGCGGCGACATCGATGCCCTGCGTTGGTTCGTCGAAGATGAACACCCGGGCCTCCGTCAGCAGCCACTTCGCGACGACGACTTTCTGCTGATTGCCGCCCGATAGGTTGCGCACCAACTGCTCAGTGCTACTGGTGCGGATGTCCACGCGCTGAATCAAATCCTGGGCGATCCGCCGCTCTTGGGCTAGATTCAGAAACCCGGCGCTGACAACCCTTGACAGGCTAGCAAGGGTGATGTTGGCACGTACGGACAAACCCAGCGCCAGGCCGTCCCGCTTGCGGTCTTCGGTCAGTAGCGCTAGACCGGCGGCGATAGCGTCGGCCGGCGAGCGGATCAAAACCTCCTTCCCGCCGAGGAAGACCCGTCCGGAAGAGAGCGGATCGGCACCGAAAACCGCGCGCACGACTTCGGTGCGCCCGGCGCCCATCAGGCCGGCTATCCCGAGCACTTCCCCTCGGTGGAGCGTGAAGCTAATGTCCCGAAGCGCCGGGGGGCGACTCAAGCCCTCCACACGTAGAATCTCCTCGCTAATCTGGGTCTCACGCTTGGGGTAGACCTGCCTGATCTCGCGCCCGACCATGAGGCTCACCAGTTCGTTGATGCCTGTATCGGCGACTGCCCGACTCCCCACATGCTTCCCGTCGCGCAGCACCGTCACCCGGTCGCCGATCTCCATGACCTCTTCGAGCCGGTGGGAGATGTAGGCGACGCCAACGCCGCCTTTGCGCAGCGAGCCAATAATGCTGAAGAGTTTCTCGGTCTCAGCTTCTGACAGCGAGGCAGTGGGTTCGTCCATCACGAGGAAGCGGGCCTGCCGGGATAGAGCCTTGGCTATCTCGACCATCTGCCGCTGGGCAATACCCAGGTCGGCCACTTGCTGACGCGACGATAGCCCGCACTCCAGTTGGTCCAGGTGCTTCTGGGCTTCCTGGTGCAGCCGATGGAAGTCCACCATACCAGCGCGAAGAGGCTCGCGGCCTAGCAGGATGTTCTCACCAACGCTCAGGTGCGAGACTAGGTACAGCTCCTGGTAGATCATGCCGATGCCAAGGCGCACAGCCACCCTGGGGCTGGTGATACGGACCGAAGCGCCATCGATGCAGATTCTCCCACTATCGGGGGTGAGGGCCCCACTAAGAATCTTCATCAGAGTGGACTTGCCCGCACCATTCTCGCCGACGAGAGCATGGATCTCGCCGGTGCACAGGTCGAAGTTCACCGAATCCAGCGCCAACACGCCGGGGAAGCGCTTGGTTATGCCGATCATGTCTAGACGATGTGTTTCAGTCACCATTGTGCCTCAATCAGGGGCATGCTGGCACCTTGCAGTCCTTTGGCCACAAATACAAGTCAACCTGTCTGGCCCTGCAGTAGATGCTGTGGCGCCAACCTATTGCTGCCGCATTAGCACCAGGTCGTTGCCAATGCGCTCGACGGCAGGATCGCCAAGCTCATCGTGCCACGGCATTCTGTAGGGGATCTCCGGGATGAGGTCGAAGCAGTTATCCTGCAGCGGCCATTCCCCGTCAAGGTCCAGACACAAGCCCCAGACGAAGGCCTCTGACGACAGGACGATATCGCTTCCCTCGCGGGTGAGTCTAATCTCGGGTTCGGTGAACTCCAGGGCCTTGAAGCGCTCGAGGAACATCCGATGCTGAGAGATTGGGCGTTCTTGCTTCTGAAGCAAAGCGAAGGCACCACTACAGCTCAGGCCGGTTTGTTCCCAAAGGTCCCGCTCGAAGTGGGCCAAAGGCGACGCAGTGTTGGGCTCGAGGATCACCGGTTCGGTGCAGTCCAGTGGAAGGCCGCCCGCGAGCTTGAAGAGGCCATAGCGGACCTCGCCGTGCCACGGCACTGGGGAATCGTTTACTCCGTAGACGGTGATAAGCCCCTCGTCCTCGGCCACAATCGCCGTAACTGGCTGGAAGGCCCTGCGCACTGGGTGATAGGCCAGCTTACGGCGCAGGTAGTAGTCCACGATGGTCCAGCCGTGTGTCACGGGCCACGAATCGTTGTACATCCAGAAGATAGCCGAGGCGCTGCTGAACATGCGACGGCGGTAGTTGTTGATGTACTCGCTCAGTCCCTCTGCCTGCAGGAGTGCGCTGGCGAAGGCGTAGACCTCCCAGTCCATGTCGAAGGGTTCCAGGCCCAGCCATAGCCGGACGATCTGGTAGGCACGGCCCAGGTCACCCTGCTTGCCCGCCAGAACAGCCATTGGGTTGTCGTGGTGGTCCCAGGTAGGGGAGCCGACGTAGCGCTCCGTCTCCGGCAGGAAGGTCCTCAGCGTTGCCGGTGAAGTTACGCCCAGCACGCCACCTTCGTTCGGGAAACGGTCCACGTACTTGCGGTACTTCCAGAAGTCCGGCGCGTCGGCGTCTGCTATGGACACACCCCAGGGGTGCTGGTCACCCACCGTCGGGTCGTTCGGATGCTTGTAGTCGGGCGAGAACGGCGAGCTGATCCAGTACACCTTGGTCTGGTCTTCGGCGGCCACGATGGCTGGAAGGTCGTGGTGGAACAGAGCGTAATGAGGATGCGTCCTCGGCCGGGTGTCATAGCCCCAGGCCCAGTCGCCCCACTCGATCTCGTTATTGCCGCACCAGACCACCAAGGCCGGATGATGCGCCATCTCGCGCACGGCCCAGGTGACCTCGTGGCGCACCTCCGCTGCGAAGTCTGGATCGTCACCGGGGTACTTGGCGCAGGCGAAGAGCAGGTCGTGCCATACGATGATTCCCAGCTCGTCGCAGATGTCGAGTAAGGCTTCGTCCATGTAGGTGCCGCCGCCCCAGACCCGCAGTGTGTTGAAGTTAGCCTCCACCGCGAGCTGCGCTAGGGCACGATAGCGCTCCCGCGTCACAGTGCTGTAGAGCATGTCGGCAGGTACCCAGTTACCGCCCTTGCAGAAGATCCGGCGGTTGTTGACGGTAATTATGAAGTGCTGTCCCTCGACCGGATGCTGTGACTGGTCGATTTGGATGCGGCGCACGCCGGTCCGGCGCTGCGCTGTCTGGATCTCGTCATTGCAGTCCAAGGCCACTTCCATGGTGTAGAGGCGTTGTGGCCCGTGGTTGATGGGCCACCACAGCTCTGGGTTGTCCAGTTCTATCGTGACCTCGTGACGGCTCTCGCCCGGGGGCAGCGTCACTGCGGCCTCGACTTCATCGGCCGTGTCGATAAGTATCGTCCGTAGATTTGCCTTCACCGGTTCGGCAGTCGGGTTTTCGACTGTGGCCCGTATCGTGAAAGTTGCACTGAGCAGATCTTCGGTGGGCACTGCAAACACGGTCACCTGATCAAGCCGCGGGCCTGGGTGCCACTCAAGGGTTACGTTGCCCAGGATACCTACGTTCATGAGCCGCGCGTTCCAGTCCCAGCCAGATTGGTACTGGGCCTTGCGGTGCCAATGGCGTTTGGTGAGCAGCTCAATCTGCGCCGCGTGGTAGTCCGCCGCGGGCTTGTCCGCTGCGTCGTGGATGCCGGTCTCAAGCTTGACCACTAGCAGGTTTGGGCCAGCAAGCAGCTTGCCAGTCACGTTGAATCGCGCGGGGCGGTGGGCGTTGGCGTGGACACCCAAGCCTTCGCCGTTTAGCCAGACCGTCGCATCGTACTCCAGCCTATCGAAGACCAGCCACGCATTTTGCACGGCCGCCTCGGCTGGTGCCTCGAAGGTGTGCCGGTAGATCCAGTACATCTCCTCGACCCAGCGCGCCTTGAGGGAATTAAGCCCCAGATTGATGTCCTCCAGCATCCCGAGATCCATGAGGACCTGGTGTATCGG
>JAKORR010000580.1 GCA_029777735.1 Armatimonadota bacterium
AGCGCCCGGTCCTGTGGAGCAAGAGAGGAGAGTGCCGTCGCCGCCGACGAGAGCACAGCGCGACCTGCTCGCCCCGATGTCCAGACCGGCAACTGTCGAGCAGTGGCGAGGAGACATGCTCTTACGTTACGATAGGAGCCTGAGCCCGTCAATGCGCTCTATCAGTTGACAAAGTGCGACGCGGTGCCGGGAGTCTTGGGACCGAACGCCGTGCGGCAAGCGGGAAGCCATGCCGAGTCCCTCGTGAAGGCGGACTATGCAGTCCCCTGAAAGGCCCTGCTCCCTGGCTTGCAGAATGTAGGCAAGCGGGGGCACCTGGAAGCGGGATGGGGGACAGCTGGCAATTGAAATAAAATTAGGAGGAAGATGGGATGAAAGTCTTATTTGTATCAGCTGAGGTCACTCCCTTTGCCAAGGTGGGCGGGTTGGCCGACGTGGCCGGGTCCCTGCCCAAGGCTTTGCACCATTTTGGCCTAGATATCCGCGTGCTCATGCCCAAGTACCCGAGCGTCCTCCAGGTCGTGGAGAATCCGAGCAGGGCCGTAGACGCCTGCGCCGTGCCAATGCCGGGCTGGACGTCCGGTTGCGCCCTGGATGAGGCCCTGATACCCGACAGTGAAGTACCGATATACTTCGTCGAGCACAATCAGTACTTTTGGCGTGAGGGGGTCTACGGGCCACCAGGCGGCGCCTATAGTGACAACCTTGAGCGCCTCAGCTTCTTGTGTCGCGCAGCCTTAGCTGTGCTGGAGCCGCTGGGATGGCAGCCGGATGTGATCCACCTCAACGACTGGCACACCGCCCTCATAGCGCCGCTGGTCAAGCAACGGCGCCTGCCGATGGCAACGGTTTTCACGGCACACAACCTGGGTGGCGCATACCAGGGCCAGTTTCCGCGCGATGTCGCCTGGGTCGCAGGTGTGGACGAGAGCGATCCGTGCACGAGCAAGTACCTGACCAGTGAGGGAATCAACCTGGCACGCTGTGGCTTGGCCTGCGCGGATAAGATCAGCACAGTTAGCCCGACCTACGCCCGGGAGGTGCTGGACCCGGTTGTCGGCGGGGGCGTGTCGGACCTGATACGCGCCCGGGCGGATGACGTACGGGGTATCCTCAATGGTATTGATTATGATTTCTGGAATCCAAGCATCGACGAGGCTCTGGACGAGGTGGATGGTTACGCGAAGTTCGACGTGGCCAACAAGGAAGGCAAGAAGCGGTGTAAGGCCGCCCTGCAGGCTGAGATGGGCCTGCCGATAGAACCGGACACTCCGATTATCGCCATGGTCACGCGCCTAGACGACCAAAAGGGCCTGGATCTGGCAGAGGCCGTCCTGCCCCGGGTGCAGGAGGTGCAGTGGGTGATCCTCGGTTCTGGAGCGCTCAAGTACGAGGCCTTCTTCCGGGACGAGGCGAGCCGCAGCGCCAACGTCGCCGTTTACCTTGGCTTTAACGAGCGCCTGGCTCACCGTATCTACGCCGGGGCCGACCTGTTCCTCATGCCTTCGCGCTACGAGCCCTGTGGACTGGGACAGATGATCGCTCTGCGCTACGGCACGGTACCTGTGGTGCGCGCCACTGGAGGCCTGGCCGACACTGTCCACGAAGGTGGCGAGTGTCCCAACGGCTTCGTTTTTGAGGATTACACTGCCGAGGCTCTGCAAGCGGCTCTGGAACGCGCCCTGCAGGCCTACCGAGACCCGGACACCTGGGCGCGGCTTGTTGACAATGCGATGAATTGCGACTTTTCCTGGCGGGCCTCTGCCCGCGAGTACATCCAGCTCTACGAAGAGGCTAGGGCTCACAGGAAGGCTGCGCTCCAATAGGGTCTTCGGCAGCGTCGCGGGCTTCCATGGATACACCGTTCCGGTTGAGAGGCTCTGCCCTCGTCCCCGCCGACTAGAGGCCTGTCCCCTGAGAAGCCAGCGGTCTGTCAAATCCCTGTCAGGGGAAATCCGCTGACGCCCGGAGCTTTGCTCCGGGCGTCTCTAAAGGCCAGGCGTAGCAGCTTGCTCAAACACCCGCAGTGACAGGTCAGAGCGCGTACTATAAAAAGCCGGGAGCCCAGGGGGGTATTCCGGCAGAGGAACGTTATGTCACCATTACATAAATAGCACCACATCCCGACTTATTCGCCCTCAGTCGAGATGAGCCGTGTAGTCATAGGCCAAGCCTGAACCACACGGCAACTTGGAGCGCGTACCTGTGGTGGGAAGAGGCAAGGACGGCCTGGCAGGCCTCCAGCCCTATCTTACTTACCCGGCGGCGCCTGGGTACCTATAAGCCAAGGGTCTTTAGGTAAGCCAGAGATTCCGCTGCAGAGACCTTGGGGTCCTTTGTGGTTTTGTCTTGCTCTACGACGATCCACTCGGGCCCACAGGCCATGGCCGCAGCCTTCGCGGCCGGCAGGTCCACTTGGCCCTGTCCTAGCTCGACGAACTCGCCCGGAGCGCCGTCCTTGAAGTGGTAGTAGATAGCGCGGTCGGCGTACCGTTCAATGAAATCCTTTGGCTTCTCCTCACCGATGGTGACCCAGTATACGTCAACGCAGAGTTTGACAAGCTCCGGGTCCGTCAACTCGATGAGCCGGTGGATGCCCTTCACGCCGTCGAAGCTCTTGAATTCCCAAGCGTGGTTGTGATAGCAGAAGACGAGGCCTTCCCTCTTGCACTGCGCGCCCACGCGGTTGAAGGTCTCTGCCGCGATCTCATACCCCTCGAGGGTGTCGTTGTTGGCCACACCTGAGTTGATGTAATACTTTGCCCCGACAGCCTTGAGGTAGGCGATGTTAGCCTCGATCTTGGCCGGGTCGGTCTGGTCGCCATAGCTCGAGTGCATTCCGGCCACAGCCAGACCTGTCTCGGCCAGCAGATCACGTACCAGGGCTTCGCCTTGCGTTGCGAATAGATTGCCAGCTTCGATACCCGTATAGCCGACCTCGGCCACTTCGCGCAGCACTGAGGCCAGGTCCTCGACGACTTTGTTCCCGTAGACGATCAACTGCAGGCCAATCTTCGGTTGTGCCATTCTGAAGCCTCCTAACAGGCTGTTCAAATTTGTGCTGTCAGCACCGGTCCATCAACGGCCGAACCGTCAGGGGACGAGCTTGTTGAGCGGGTACTCGATAATGCCCTCGGCGCCCACAGCCTTGAGCCGAGGGATAAGCTCCCTGACCTCGGTCTTGCTCACTATGGCTTCGACAGCCACCCATTCCTCGCCATTGGTGGAAGCCAGCGGCGAGATAGTCGGTCGCCTGAGGGCAGGAAGCACCTCAATCACGCACGGGAGGTTAGCTTCCTCCACGTTCATCTTCAGGCCGACCCTGTCCTCGGCTGCCAGCGCGCCCTGGAGTAGAAGCGCGATGTTTTCGATCTTGGACCGCTTCCAAGGGTCCCGCATGGCCTTAGGATTGGCGATAAGTTTCGTCGTGGACTCGAAAAGTACCTCGACTATGCGTAGGTTGTTCGCCCGCAGTGTCGAGCCAGTTTCCGTACCCTCGACTATGGCGTCGACCAGTGCCGGGCACTTGGCCTCGGTCGCGCCCCAGGAGTACTCAACATGCGCCTCGACGCCATGCTGGGCCAGAATCCCCCTAGTCACATTGACCAATTCTGTGGCGATGCGCCTGCCCTGCAGGTCTTCCCAACCCTGGACGTCGGAACTCTCGTGCACGGCCAGGACCCAGCGGTAGGGCCTCATGCCGCCCTTAGCGTACACCAAGTCGGCCACCATCTCGACGCGGTCCTCGCAGCCCTGTTCGCGGATCCAGTCTAGGCCCGTCAGGCCGCAGTCCAGCACGCCCTCGGCTACGTAGAGAGCCATTTCTTGGGCTCGGAGCAGCATGCACCATAGCTCCGGGTCGTCCACGTCGGGGTGGTACCCGCGCGGGTCGACATTGACACGCCAGCCCGCCTTGCGGAAGATCTCCACGGTTGCTTCCTGCAAACTGCCCTTGGGCAGCCCAATCCTCAGTAGCCTTTCATCAGACAACTTCTGTCACTCCTGAGCACAGTCTCTGCCCCTCGTTGTAGTAACCGACGATGACCGCAGTGCACCCTGCCCCGGGACCAAGGACTCATCAACTCTCTAGACGTACCAGGCGTATTAGCCTGGCGGCCACCTCATCGGCCGTCCGCCGAGCAGATGAACGTGGATATGGTCCACACTCTGACCGGCCTCAAGCCCCTGATTGATCACCAGGCGGTAGCCGCGCTTATCCAGGCCTTGTTCAGCCGCCAGATCCCGTGCCACCTTTAGCAGCTTGCCCAGCAGGGCGATGTCATCGTCGTCCGCCGCGGCGATGCCGGTCAAGTGCGCCACAGGGATGACCAACATATGGACTGGAGCCTGCGGGTTGATGTCCCGGAAGGCGACAATCTCGTCATCCCTGTAGACCTCTGCCGCGTCGATGTCGCCACGAGCAATTCGACAGAATATGCAGTCGGCCATGACCTCTTGTCTCCCTGACCTACCGACGTCTCGCGAACCCTAGGACTGCCCGGCGATCTGTCTGACCTTGGCCAGCGCTTCGGCAGGGTCACCGGTGGGGCTGAACTCAAGGCCGACCCAGGCCGTATAGGGGCTGTCGGCTAGGAACTTGAAGATGTTGGCGTAGTTGATCTCGCCGGTGCCTGGCTCATGACGCCCTGGCACATCAGCAATGTGGAAGTGCCCGATGAGGTCCAAGTTGGCCTCAATGGTCGGCAGCAGATAGCCCTCCGTGATCTGCTGATGGTAAACGTCGTACAGCAGCTTCACGGCTGGACTATCAACGGCGCGGACTATGTCGAGCCCTTCGGCGGATGTGGCCAGATAGTAGCCCTTGTGGTCGACGAGGGTGTTGAGAGGTTCGAGGACTAACGTAACGCCCTTGTCCTCGGCATAGGGTGCCACCTGGGTGAGGCCCTTAACGATGGAGTCGTGTTGGGCCCAACGGGAAAGCTCGGGTATCTCCTGGCCTGTGGTGACGATCAGCGTCTTGACGCCAACCGAAGCCGCGCGGTCGATGGAAACCTTTGTGCCAGCGACCCAGGCTGCAGTATTGGCCGGATTGACTAACGCCCCCTGGGAATTACAGGAGAATCCAGCCAACGTCAGGTCCAGCTCGGCCGCCAGTTTGACAATGGCATCCAGGTCCTTGTTGTCCCAGCCCCAGAACTCGAAGCCCTTATAGCCTGCCGCCGCAACGCTGCGAAGGCGTTCTTCCATCGGCAGGTCTCTGAAGATCATTTCGATGCACACAGATAGATTTAGCGCCACTACGCTTCCCTCCTGGTGGGTCGTTCACAATTGGCCACGCCGCCTCTGCCCGACCGCCCTCCCAGACTTGGGTCGAACTGTCACAGATTCGGCGCGGATCTGGGATCTTGCTCAAGCGGCTCGTGATTCTACCACCGCCAAGTGACTCCTGCTTCCGCCTTGTTGGGGAGGGCTTTCGAGACTCAGGCAAACCTGCCAGGAATCACCGGCCTCGCCGCCAATCTGCCTGCGCGCCTCAGAAGATCGACGGCGAAAGGCTCACGCTGACCATGTGCTCGCCGTCCATCCACAGTCTCTTCATGTCGCTGGCGATGGCCGAGAGACCCAGAATTGTAGCGCTAAGCGGGTCCTCAGCCACTGTCATCCTGATGTCCAGATGGGCGCTGAGTAGCTCGGGCAAACCCTTGAGTAGAGCGCCGCCTCCGCTGAGGATGGCCCCATTGTGCTCGACTTCGGCCCGCTGCCTGGGTGCAAGCTGCTCGATCACCCAGCGCACTTCCTCGATGACCGGCTCGAGGGATTCGGCAAGGGCAACCGCGAGATCGGGAGCAGCGACCTTGGCCTGAACGCCGGGCGTTATCATCCCGGACAAGTCGATAGAATCCTTGGCCTGTGCAGGATCTACGGTCCCCACGCGGAGCTTGATATCCTCGGCAGCCGCGCGTGATATCTGTATGCCCGCCGCGCGACGCAGGTAGCGGCGCAGAGCTTCGTCTAGGTCCACGCCACCCCAGGGGAGGGAACGCGCAACCGTGAGCATACCTGAGGAGACGACTACTATCTCCGTGAGCCCGGCGCCTAGGTCTAGGACCAGCACGCTCTGGGAATGATCCATGGGCAGGCCTGCGCCAACCGACGCAGCGAGCGATTTGGCGATGACGTGAACCCGGGATAGACCGGCGGCACGC
>JAKORR010000581.1 GCA_029777735.1 Armatimonadota bacterium
ACGCCTACGACAAGATGGCCGAGATCGAACGGCGCTTCCAGGAAGACAAGCCGGCGCTGGCCAGCTACAACATCCGCGACTGCGCGCTCGTCCTGCGCATCTTCGACAAACTGGAACTCCTGCCGTTCATACTCGAGCGAGCGCAGACGACGGGCTTACAGATAGATCACTTTGGCGGGTCCATCGCTGCGTTCAGCCACCACTACCTGCCGCGCATGCACCGCCTGGGCTACGTGGCACCCAACGTGGGTGACATCGCGGCCAAGGCCTTTCCCGGCGGCTATGTGATGGACTCCACGCCAGGCTTCTACGACTCCGTCGTGGTCCTGGACTACAAGAGTCTGTACCCCTCCATCATCCGGACCTTTCTGGTGGACCCCGTGGGTCTGGCCGAGGGAGAGAGCTCCGACGTCCAGACCGGGTTGGTGCAAGGGCCGCAAGGCACGCTGTTCTCGCGCGAGAAGCACTGTCTGCCGGACATCGTGACGACTCTGTCGAATGCCCGGGACGAGGCCAAGCGGGCGCGCAATCAGCCGCTGTCACAGGCCCTGAAGCTGCTCATGAACTCCTTCGCCGGGGTGCTGGGTGCGTCTGAGTGCCGCTTCTTCAACCCGAAGCTGGTATCCGCCGTGACCCTGCGCGGCCACGAGGTGATGAAGCTCACCCGGACGTTAGTTGAGGAGCGTGGATACCAAGTCATCTACGGAGACACCGACTCCATCTTCATCTGGCTCAAACGCACCTATCCCAATGCGGAGGCGCACGCCATTGCGGCCCATCTGGTGCAGGAAGTCAACGCCTGGTGGACCCACAAGTTGCGCGAAGAGCAGCAGCTGGAGAACTTCCTCGAAATCGAGTTCGATACCCACTACGCCAAGTTCTTCATGCCCACCATCCGGGGATCAGACGTCGGCAGCAAAAAGCGCTACGCCGGCCTGAGCGTCGATGAAGAAGGTCGGGAGGAGATGGTTTATCGCGGGTTGGAGATGGCCCGCAGCGACTGGACCCTGTTGGCACGCCAGTTTCAGGAGGGCCTGCTGTCACGCATCTTCCACGGTGAGCCCTACCGGGCGTTCGTGGCCGACTATGCGCGATCCATGCTGGATGGCCAGATGGACGCGCTACTCGTCTACCGCAAACGCCTGCGCCACCGGCTCGATGCCTACGAGGTCAACGTGCCGCCTCAGGTGCGCGCGGCGCGCATCGCTGACGCACACAACGCGAAGTTGAACCGTCCTCAGCAGTACCAGCGTGGTGGCTGGATCGAGTACGTGATGACGCAAAGCGGCCCCGAACCTCTGGAGGCCAGGCATTCGCGCATTGACTATGAGCACTATCTCGTCAAACAATTCCAGCCCATTGCTGATGCGATTCTTCAGCCGTTGGGCGACAGCTTTGTGGCATTGACGAGTGCGCAGAAGGTGCTGTTCTAGGGGTGCTTACACCCGCCAGCCGTGAATACGGCTGACGGGGTGATGGGAGAAGAGTTCCTTCTTGAGACAGTGGGTGATTAATGCCCTGTGACCATTGCACCTCAGTCTCTCTTGAGAGTCCGTCTATTAGGGAAGGTCTGCACGAATTACTTGGAAGTGAGCTACGCCCGTCCGTGAGATAAAGCCTGCCCCAGCAAGGCGCCCAAACGTTGTCCAGGCGCCTCCTGGGGGATGCAATTCCCCGATTTCGTGGGCATTACGCCTCTTGCACGCGCACCTGTGCCATG
>JAKORR010000582.1 GCA_029777735.1 Armatimonadota bacterium
CACAGGGGCCCTCTCTTTCCGCAGCGACCCGTGCACCGTGGCCACCAGGTGATGCACCGTCTCGAAACTCTCCAGCGAGAACAAGGCCGGCACGCGAACCGACCCGATCTCGCATACCTTGCCCACGTCGTTGCGCTCAAGGTCCACGATCATCAGCAGCTCCGCCCGGTCCTTCTCGCTGCCCTGCAGCCTCTCCGCCAGCAACCAGTCCTCCTCTGGCGTGGCGCCCCGCGAGATCGTCCCCTTGATCGGCCGCGTCTCTACGAACCCGTCCGCTTCCAGACGCAGAAAGCGTTCCGGCGACGAGCTCAGCACCTCCACCTCGTCTGCACAGCGCAGATACGCCGCGAAGGGTGCGGGATTCGTTTGCCTAAGTCGCTGGTAGAGGCTCCAGCCGTCCACCGCCAGCGGGGCCGAGAAACGCTGAGACAGGTTCACCTGGTAGATATCGCCAGCGGCTATGTACTCCTTGGCGCATGTGATGGCCTCAAGATAGTCATCCCGGGTGAAGGTGCTGGTAAGGCCCGCGCCGGGCGCAAGAGCTCGCACCGGGACCTGTGGCTCTGTAAGGGTGCGGGCTGCCCGCACAGCCTGGCGCAGGTGGGCCGCAGTTTCCTCGCCAGCCTCGCCGGGCAGCCACACTAGCCAGGCTGCCCCTTCGGCGTGGTCATACACGATAGCTGCATCATGCCAAGTCAGGTACAGGTCCGGCACAAGAATGTCGTCCAAGGCCCGCAGTGCCACCGGCTCTGTCCACGGCGCCAAGTCGTAGCCGAAGTAGCCAAGAAGCCCGCCGGCGAAGGGCAGCGGGAAGTCGGGCGCCCGCACAGACCCCCTCACTAGCACGTCCGCAAGCGCCGCGAAGGGATCCCCCGAGGTCTCGGTCCGGGCGCCCGGAGGTCCGACCCACAGCCGATCGTCCTTCGCGGTGAGCACAAGGCTTGGCCGCCCTGCAAGCACGCTGTAACGCCCCTGAAACCCTCCTGGTCTGGCCGTGTCCAGCCACTCAATATACGGTTCTTCCGCAAGTGCTGTGGCAACTGCCTGAGGGTCTGGCGCTGCATCGAGACGTTCCATGGAAGGCTGAGTGCTCATATCCCCTCCATCGCCTGAATGCGTTGGGAGTCAGAAGTCCTTCGCCGCGGTGCACCCTGCCCCTGCACCCGGACCTGGGTAATCGCACCTTCTTCCCTAACCCTCTGCATCGCTCAGCCCCAGCCCGGCCCCTCCTCGCTCCGCTTCTCCGGCGTCGAGGTATAGCAAGAGAACGAGGCATGACACCTGGTGAGCCTTGAGTCGTACGGCCTGGCCCCTCGGCAATGTGTGCAGTACGCGTCATTTGGCCCGCTCAAGCAGGTCCCGCAACGCCCCACCGTCCTGCCCCGTCAGGTACACTGGCATTGATGTGACCCTTGCGGCCGCTTGCTGCACCGGATTGCCCATCAGGTCTAGAGCCCCTACGCTCGCAGGAAGCACCAGGGATACGGGTTCCTCGCCTACCGCCCAGACGACGGCAACCACCCCTCGGCTTGTGCCGAACAAATACCCGCGCAGCCGGTCGGTCACTACAGTTAGTGGCAGGGCTCGGAAGTCCTCTCCAAGCAGGTTCGCCAACGCGCTCAGGGCGGCATACATCTTCCGCGGAGCTCCGCCGTACTCAAAGAAAATGCCACCACCGTCCGCGCCGTTGATGGGCCCGCACGTCCCGGCGTGAAAGAAGATCTTGCTCACGCCATGGCTGAGGAAGCAGGCCGAGGACTTTACCAGGGCCTCCGCCGCCTCGCGCTCGGTCGGCCAGTGAGCGCGGCTCATCGCAGCGTCACCGATCGTGCTGGGCGTCATGTATGGGTCGTCATCCGCGTAGCAGCCGAACTCCGTCAGCCAGATGGGTTTGGCCTCGCCGCGCGCCTGCATGGTCTCCCAAACACTTGCGAGGTCCTGCTCGTACATCTCGGGCGGTATTGTGACGGGGTACAGGTGACTATCCATTATATCGCACCACTTCAGTCCTCCGTCGTTGACGAACCGGCGCACCCAGCTACTGTCAACCCACGCGCCTAAACCCCCAAGAACCTGGGCCTCCAGCTGTTGGCTCTTGACCGCCTCGTATGCAATCCGCAACAGGTCCAAGTAGTCCTTCATGCCGTACCCGAACCGCGCTGGCACCGCATAGGTCGTGTACAGCGGCTCGTTCAGAATCTCGTAGTGCGTCGTCCGGTTCTTGTAGTGATCTACGCTCCGCGCCACGTAGTTGCGGAACAGAGCATCGTCTCGGGGACGCCAGGCCACTGTGTACTGCAGGTACCCAGCTTTATCCTCGCCCACAACCTGACGGATGACCTCCTTGTCAGCCTGGCTGCACCACGGTGCCGACGGGAAGGGCAGCAGCGCGAGCACGTTCAGACCCTCCGCCAAAACGCGGTCGATCTGCGGATCCACCTTGCTAAAATCAAAGCTACCCTGCTGAGGCTCGACGGTGTTCCACTTGATCGACCAGTCGCGCATCCACGTCAGTCCTGCGGCCTTGGACAGCTTCAGCAGGAAGCTCCAGCCATAGGCGTGATTCATACCGAAGGCAGAATCGCGCTCTTCATAGGGGTCGATGAGGGCGCAACGCAGACTTTGCGGATAGGGCGCGTTGGGGTCTTCACACTCCCAGTGGACACGGAAGAAACCACGCCAGCCGCGGAGCAGGTCGGTCAGCCGCACCCTATCTGTGCTTCCGGCCGCTACCTCCTTCTCCACTGGCACGGTCAGGACTTCCTTATCGAAGAAGTCCTTGATGACTAGACGGCCCTTGACAGTACGAGGCTGGTCGCCTGTGTTGGCTGCGCTGAGGTCAACCGTCAGGCCCTCGTCGGGAGCGAGGAAAACGTTCCCGGTCGCGGGTGTCTCGATAAAGCTTTCGACTTCGGCTCGCGGTACGTATTCCATGGTGGTCTCGCCCGGTTCGACCTGTACTGCATCTACCCACAGCGTGGCGCCGTCGAGCCGCGCGGCCGAAAGGTCCATGCCCACCCCTGTCCACACGAACTCACTTGAGGGCTTAAACGTGAACGAGAATCGCTGCCACTCGGTGCCGGTGCGCACGGCGTGACGTATTTCGCCACCGCTGCTCTGGTGAATCAGCAAGACGGCGGGCACATCGGGCCTGTCGGCCTTGAGGGCGCAGGAAAGAACGTACGGCATGCCAGGTTTCAGCGGAATCCAGCCCACGTGCGCCGCCAGGAGCGTCCTGATAGGCTCCTCAACTGGGTCGAAGTAGTCGAAGTAGTAGACCGGCGTCCGGTCCGCGGATAGGCTTAGGCGCAAGCTCTGCCGACCATGATAGGCCGTGGTATCGTCTATCTCCCCCAGTTGGCTGTACACATTCCCGGTCCAGGTACGAAGGTTAGGCGCATAGCTCCCCCACCCCATCGTCCCGGCCTCGAAGCTGCTGTTAGGCACCGGGTTTCCAACGCCCTCCACGGCGATGCGAGGATGGAACTCAACCTTCAGCTCGATGGGTTCTAACACCACGTCGTCCAGCCACAGCGTGCCGGTGCTCGCGAACCAGAACTGCAGGCGGCTTGTCTCCGCAGGCACGTCCGCCGTCGCGCGGCACACCCGCTCGACCCGTGTCCACGAGAAGCCGACTGGGAAGGTGGCCTCAACGCCGGACGCGCCCCACGGCCGGGTGTTGCTCAGGGCGACCTGACAAGACGAACGCGCAAGGTCCCTCCCCTTCGTCCAGAAGCTCAGCCGGTACCATTGTCCGCGCTTTACACCGACGGTCCCAACCTGGCAGATCATGGCATGGCTGTCTGGCGTTCCGCCCTCAAAGGCCGTACAGGTGAGCCTGGCTGACTTGCCGCCCTCGCGCCCGGTGTCCAGTACAAGCTCCTGAAGGACTTCTCGGCGCCCGGCCGTGCTCCAGCCATCTGGGCGACCGTCGCCGTCAGCATCCTCCTCGAAGGAGCCGTTCATCACGAGGTTCACGCCCTGCGCCCCCGCCCAAGGCGCACTCAATAGCATGCACATCGAGACCATCACTGCAAAGACGACGCAAAGCGGCCGCTGACACATGGCATATACCCTCTCAGGTGTCCTGGCACAGCGACCTAGGCGTGTTTCGGATCCCATCTGCAGGAAGCTTCGCCCGTCGAGCCTATGTGACCTGCTTGTGCCTAGACGAACCGTTGTCCCTGCCTAGACCGTAGTCTGGCGTGGCAAGAGGAAGACGCCTACCCAGAAAGAAGTATAATATCAGCGGGAAGAGATCACCTGAAGTGCTCGAACGTGTCTCTGTTGGCGGCCTAGGTAATTGTTGAACGACTCGACCGAAGCTGACACTCTGCTGGCGCCGAATATCACGATCCTGAAGGGTGGGCCTTAGAGGCCCGAAGCGGCCCGCCTTTGTTTATTATTCCCCAGCGGCGGAAAGGGGCAGGCCGGGTTAGATGCCTGCCGCAGCCAGCTAATAAGAGTATAGCGCTTGCCGCCGCCTGGGTCAGGAGAGGTCACCTGTGAGATACGCCGTCCGTGCTGCATTCCTGGCGAGATTCTCGCTGTTCCTGGTCGTCGCGGGCCACGGCTGGGCGGCAGACTTCTACGTAGCAGCTCAGGACCAGGCTGCAAGCGATGCGAATCCCGGCACCCAGGCCCAGCCCTTCAGAACGCTGGCCAGGGCCTGCGAGGCGGCCGGGCCCGGCGATACGGTCTACCTGCGGGCCGGGACCTATCGCGAGACCCTCACCCCCGCGCGCTCAGGCGAGCCGGACCGCCCAGTCCGCTTCGCCGCGGCGCCCGGAGAGAAGGTTACCCTCAGCGGCGCCGAACCCCTGACCGGCACCTGGGAGCTCCACCAGGGTAACCTTTACAGGCTCACAACACCCCTCAGGTTCGCCCAGCTCTTCGTGGACGGGCACATGATGCTCGAGGCGCGCTGGCCTAACTCCTCCCCCAACGACCTCATGGTCCCCAACCGGGCCGCCGCCGGTGAGGGCACCGACTACGAGGTCCTAGCCGACTCGAACCTGCCACCCGGTGACTGGACCGGCGCCCTAGTGCTCATCTGGCACGGCGCGCGTTGGGTCAGCGCCACACGACGCGTCACGGAGTACCAGGCTGGTAAGTCCTTCCGCTTCGACCACGACTTCAGGCCAAAGCAACCCGACAAGTACCACACCTCCGACCCTTACATGCCGCGACCGGGCAATCCCTACATACTGATCGGCAGCCTGGCAGGCCTCGATAGCCCGGGCGAATGGTTTCTAGATGAGTCCACGGGCGTCGTGTATCTCTGGGCACCTGACGGAGACGAACCGTCACGGCATTCCATCGAGGTCAAGCAGCGTGACTTCGCCTGCGACCTGAGTAAGCTGAGCTACATCCGGGTAGAGGGCCTGGACATCGTCGCGGCGGGAGTGAACATGACCGACGCCCAGGACTGCGTGCTGGAGCGCTGCCGCCTGCGCTATATCGATTACACGCGCGAGCCATCAACGGCTAAGGAACCGCGCGGCAATATCGTGACGGGAAAGAACAATGAGTGGCGCAACTGCCTCGTAGCCTATGCCGCCGGCGCTGGGATACGCCTCGCCGGCGAGGGCAACCGCCTGGTGAACTGCGTCGTACACGACGTGGACTACCTGGGCACAGGTACAGGCGGGTTGGACCTGACGAGCTCTGTCGGCGCCAAGGTGCTGCACTGTAGTGTCTTCCGCACAGGTCGGGACACGATTCGGCACCACGGCAGCCAGCGAATCCGGCTGGAATACAACGATATCTACCTGGGCAACATGCTCAACAACGACGCCGGAGGCATCTACTGCTGGGGAACCGACGGTCAGGGTGGCATCATCGCCCACAACTGGGTCCACGACCACCTTGGTGATAACACTTGTGGTATCTATTTAGATAACTTTAGCCGCTACTTTTTTGTATACAATAATGTTATCTGGAACTGCACCGGCAGCGGCATCCGCTTGAACAGCGACGCCACTAACCACCTTGTCTGCAACAACACCATCACGCAGACGCGCCAGCCCTTCGGCACCTACTGCTACCACAACTATACGCCTACCATGAAGGGCACCCGCATCGTAAACAACCTGGTCAACGCCCTGATGGATCCCAGGGACCCGGCCCAGTTCGTGCAGGGCGATTTGGCCCCGGAGCTGCACCACAACAGCCCAGGAGCGGTGGACCGCGACGGCGTGCCCGTGAAGGGCTCAGGCGCGATAGACGCGGGCGTGGAGATCCCAGGCATCACAGACGGCTACGTCGGCAGGGCCCCGGACCTCGGGGCCTACGAGTACGGCGGCGAGCGGTGGGTTGCGGGCGCGGACTGGAACGACCCCGAGGCCCCGCCGCCGCCCGCTAGAGACCTGAGCTTCTCCCCTCGCGGTCCTGTCACCGAGGACACTATGATCGCTGACGGGTTGCTCCTGTGGCTTGATGCGAACGATGCCACGACGCTGGACCTGGGCCCGAACAATGCCGTGCTCGCCTGGCGTGACAAATCCCCGGCCAAGCGCGTAGTCCAGCCCGACGACCCCACTAGAACCGTATCGCTGGTCACCAACGCCCTCAACAGCAGGCCTGTCGTCCGCGGCACGGGCGTTGGCCGCCTGCGGATCGGGACGCTAAGGGATGAACTAGGGCCCGTGACCGCGCTGGTAATCACCCAGGGCCTTGAGGCTGTGGGTCCGCCGTGGCAGCGAATCATGGCTTGCTTCACAGGCGACGGCCAGGAGTGGGTTCTCCCTAACTGGATCCTTCTGCGGCCCGGCGGCGAGAAGCCCGAAGCCTACCCGGCCCGCCTCTTCATCGTACAGCACAGGCGTGGCGCAGCGCTGGCAGGGATGACGCAGCTGGGAGCCTCGGCCAATAAGGAGCAGTGTCTAGCAGGCGACGTGGCCGAGGTCTTGGTCTTTGGCCGGGAGCTACGCTTCGACGAATTCAACGCTCTGGTGGAATACCTGCGGACCAAGTGGGGCCTAGCGGACTAACGCAGCCAAGGGTGGGGCTCGGCAGCACACAGCGGGGCCTTCACGCGTCTGCCAGGACTTGTCGGGAAATATTCCCCGACATCAGCCCAAAGTGCTCGCGGAAGTCCTCGTCGCGGCCGTCCAGCGGGGGCGTCGGGAGAGATCCGCAGCACGAAGTACAGCTCGGCCAGGATTATCCGCCACCGACAGCGCCCCGCCCATGGGGTAGTCGGACATGCCCGCCATACAAATCTCACGTTCACGCAAATCAGCCGCCCCTTCTCCCGTAACGACTCAATCAGATCCTGTTTCTAGTGTCAGTGGGCCTTCTGCTCCGCTCTGGGCCTCTGGCAGTGCCGCCGAGTCTTCGCCCACTGGGGAGTGCCCAAGGGTTCCCATCGCTACGACAACACCCCTCTAGTCCTCATCCAGGGCGATGACGCGCTGCTACTCATTATTCATCCAGTATTATCTGGAATTCACCCGAGACATACCTCTCCTTTGCTCCCTCGTAGGAGCGGGCGATCTCGTCCGCTCCCAGCGCCCGGCGGTAGATCTTCAGATCTGCGAGCAACCCAACGAACTGCTGCCAGGTGCCTGTTGACAATGGCCTACCCGATACGTTCAGCGCGCCCGCGAAGCTCGCTGGCAACGCGGCCGTCGAGTCAGGTTTTCCGTTGAAGTAATAGCGCACCTGGCGGTTTCTCCGATCCACCACAATGGCCACGTGCGTCCATGCCTTCTCCGGTATCGAGCCCGCGGATACGGTCGTGCCATTCGCTGCGTTCTCATCCGCCATTTCCATCTGTACGCGTCCATCCGCCCACACGTCCACGTTCCACCACGTGGCGGGATAGGCGCCCTTCTCGATGATTCGCCGCCGCTGGTGCTGAGACGCGACTTGCAGGTCCAGCGGGTATAGCCAGCACTCAAACGTCAGGTCGTCCGTGCCGAACTGCAGCAGTGGACTGTCAGGAATCGTGGCGGCAGCCCCACTTCCGTCGAGATAGAGCGCCCCTCCAAAGTCCCCTCTCGCCCGGGGCACACCGCCCCACTCGCCCGTGAGCCCATTCCCCGAACTGTCGGCAAGCTCAAACCCCTCGTCCTCGAACTCCCAGTGCCCTACGATCCTGTCGGGGTCGGTGACCTCTATCTTCACCTTCGGTTGCGGTCTGTCGATGCCCTGTAGGGCGCGAGACGCCGCAGCGCCCGCGATCTTCTCTGAGTCCGGCGGACCGAGGATCAGATTGTCAACATAGAACACCGTCCTCTCGTCACTGATGCTCGAAATTCCAAACCAAGTTAGGTTTTGAAAGGCAGCGTCGCAGAAGGGCAACGTCGCCACGACGTCTTCCTGTTCTGGGACACTGAGTTTCAACGTGTACTCCCTGGGTGCGTCCTCGCCTACAGCGAAGTCAATGGTCACCCTACACCATTCGCCTACCGGTACCCGCGCGATCTCCCGCCCGCCGGCCCCCAACCGACCGTTTACAAAGAAGGCTCCCTCGCGGGTCACCCGGAAGGTCGGCCCTACCAGCAGCTCCTGCGCCCAGTCCCGGAACTCCATATAGAAATCCGCGGGGGCCTCCGCGCTGTTCATGAAATCGATCGAAAAGTGAAGCTTTCCGCTCTTGTAACTGGGATTATAGAATACGTGGGGCTTCCACAGATCCTTGAGGCCCGGCGCGTCGGTGAACCGCAGGCTGTGTCGCCCGCTACTGGCCGCCTCATTGCAGATCAACACGCTCGCAACTCCCTCTGTGGAAACGCGCGACCTCGCCGGTGTCGATCCCATTGGCGCCAGCTCAAAGCCCTCCACAAGCGCCACTGGGGTCTCGGGGAAGTCGAAGACCACTGGCTGCTCGCGCTCCAACACGGCGTTTTGCAGCGGCCACGAGGCCCGTTCCTCGCTGCGATAGGCGCCGATCTTTTCGATCTCGCTGTTGATGTCCTGGAAGCCTACCTTATACGCCGGAGAGTCGGGCCTCAGCCTGTAGTCGTCCTTCGCTAGATCCACGAACAGCGGATCGGCCACGATCGACCGCGTGTCATACCCCTGGGCCTGCCATTCCTCCAGGCTCTTGTAGTCCATGGTCTTGTGCATGCACAGGGCAATCGGCTGGCCCTTGTGCCAGAAGAGGTTATCCTCGAAGACCGCCTGCCTCCTGTCCCACGTGGGGGCGTTGTCCCAGTGTCCCACCTGATACAGCTTTGTATCCGGCCCCCCATAGTAGAAGATGTTGTGCCTGAATCGGTTGGGCGGCTCCTGCTCCTTGTACTTCCCCTCGCGGTCGGAGTACATGAAGGTGCCAAAGAAGACCATTGAGTCGAACTGCACGCGCTTCGCGTCGCCCTCGACGAAGATGTTGTTCTCCACCGCGTTATCCCCGCCGAACTGGACGAACACGCTGGTCCCGCCGCAGCGCGCGATAATGTTGCCGTACACCGTCACCCCGCAGATCGAGCCGTCGAGGTAAATGCCGAAGCTGCAGAAGGGCGACGCGAAACCCTTGCCTGGGTGCTGGCAGTGCGGGTAGCTACCGTAGCCCACCACATCCAGGATTCGGTTGTAACGCAACACGTTGCCCCGATTCCTCACGGCCTGGTTCACATCGTGCTGGCGCAGGGCGATGGCCGAGTTGTCCGCCGTGTACAGCATAGAGTTGCGAATCTCGTTATACTCGGCAGTATTCAGCTTCCCGTTGATGAAGATGCCGTCGCGTGGCACGTCGTGGATGACGTTGTGCGAGGCCACATTCTCGTTACCGCAAATCGTCAGCCCCGCGCAAACCCTGTCGTACAGACCTGTGCTGTGGATGTGGTTGTTGTCCGCCGTGTTCTCGGAACCGCCTAGAACTAGGCCATCGCCCCCGGTCGAGAAGATATCGTTGCCCGCGACGCGACACTGATTGGAGAAATAGCTGAAGATGAGCGACCGGTCGCCGGAGTGGACATTGACCCGCGTTGCGCCTGCCTTGCGCCACGGCAGGCCCACGCCCTTCAGGGCATTCCGCAGGTAGCCCACATTCACGCCCACTCCACCGACCTGCGTTACCGTGTTACCTGTCACCGCACAGTTCCGTGCGCCCTCCAGGATGATGGCGTCCTGCCGAGCCACCTGCAGCCGGAATCCATGGAAGGTAATGTGCTCAACAGGAGCTTCTGTCGTACCAGAAAACTCAACTAGGTTCTCCAACACTGGCACCACCACGTCACCGTCGCTAAGCGCCCCGCCCTCTGGCGGGTAGAAGTACAGCCTCCCCGTCGCCCAGTCGCAATACCACTCGCCAGGGGCGTCGAGGGCGCCGAGAAGGTTCTGGATGAAGTACCGGTTGCCTACGAAGATCGAACCGGCGACCCTGTACCGTAGCGTGATCAGGTTCAGTTCCTGGTCGACCTTCGCGATGCGCAGGATGTTGTGGTCCCAGCAGTGATATGGGAAGATATTGACCTCCGCTTGGGGGATTGGCCCCCACTTGTCGAAGGGGATCGTGCCTTCACGGTAATAGAAGCTGTTGTGGCTCTGGGCGGCAGTGTCATCCACGTACAGCAGGCCACCGGTCACCGGGTGCTCAGGGTCATAATTCGGATAGCGCGCCAAAACCTGCCTCTCACCCCTGAAGAACAACTCCCGGAAGCGGAAATCGTCGAAGCCCTGCGCCGCCAGCTCGGCCACCCATACACC
>JAKORR010000583.1 GCA_029777735.1 Armatimonadota bacterium
AGATGTAGGCGTGATCGAGGATACCCAGTTCCTTGGCCTGTTCGTAGCCCGGCCTAAGCCGCTCGATAGTCTCGGCGATGGCCTTGTCGAAGCCCTCCTCGCTGGTGCCGGCGTTGAAGACGTTGCCAATGTTGAAGGCCACTAGTCGTCCTCGGTCGTGCAGATGCTTAAGGATCTCGAAGTCCGGCGGCCCAGAGCGGTACAGGCTGTCGTAATCGATGTAGTAGTCTGCCAAGAAGTCGGCGTAGCGCAGCTTCATCTGGGGCCAGTTCTCCTTCCCGCCCATCTGATCGGGATGTTCGAAGAAGGTAATGGCTGTTGGCAGTGGCGTATGATCGGGCAGCGCGAAGGAGTACACCCGAACGGTGACACCGAAGATAAGAGGTCTGGCGTCAGCTGCGGAGACACGCAGTTGGCCGTGGTAGACCCCTGGCGCCTGGTCCTTCGGGGCGCGCACACGGACCCAGAAGGTCTGCAGATCACCTGGCGCGATATCCACCCGCCCCAAGAAGTCGAGGATCGGGTCTGGCCACCAGCCGACGTAGGACACGTTGTAGGGCGGACGAGTCTTGGTTTCAACGTAGCCCACCACGTCGCAGTCGATGTTGTCGGCTTTCAGCACCTCGCCGGAAGCAGACTTTAGGTCGCTCACCCGCACGGCGACGCGTCGCAGGCCGTCGGACCGGGGCAGGACAGCAATCTGGAAGGCCTCCTTTTCATTGCGGGCGAGACTGAGGCCGATCTCCTTCGACACCGTCAGCTCAAAGGGAACGTCGCGCGGCAGGATCTTTTCCATGGAGGTAGCGAAGCCCACGATCATCGGTGTGTTGCCGAAACCCAACTTATCGAACTCCTTCTCGAACTTGAAGGCGGATACAATGCGGTCGGGCAGCTTCGTGATGCGCGCCATCTCGGCCTGCATGTCCGCGAGCTGAGCAAGCGCAAGGGTCGGCGAGTCAAGCTGAGCGCGGAGAGCCTGGAGGCGGGCAACGACCTTGCCAATCTCGTCGTCGGCGCGGTGCTTGAGCGCGGGCGTGTCGGCCAGGGTGTAGAGAGACTGGCGACACTGCTCGATAGTCGTGCCCACCGACTCCAGCCCGGCCAGTGAAAGCCTGGCCACCTGCCTGACGAAGCCGGATACCGGTTCGGCTATCGTCTCGCCAGGCTTGAGGAGCACCAAGTTGTCAAGGTAGAGTGTCATGTCGGCTGCAGGGCGCTGGGTGAAGAAGTGAATGATGGAGATATCCCCGCGGTTCACCGATTCGGGGAACCGAGAGAGGGGAATGAAAAAGCGCCTGTGGCCGCAGGTTGGTAACTCAAAGGTGAAGCTGAGACCCTCGCGGAAGGGCACCTTGCTGTCGGAGATGAAGACAGCAAAGAAATGGCGCTCCGGGTCGGGGTTGACGATGTCGAGGACCAGCCGATCGAAGGGGTGCCAATCGCTCACCGTGGGGCGAGCATCGAAGGCGGGCCACTGTTCCATGCCCTCGCGCCAGGCCGGTGTGGTGAACTTCAGGGACGACGCGGCTGAAGTCGCATACTCCGAGGCGCGGACGAGCTTGTCCGTGCTGGGCGTGCGCAACCGCCAGGCGGCGACGTCGGCGTCCGTCTCGAAGTCTGAGACGACCACGGCCGCCTGAGCGACAGTCAAGGCAAACAAAAGTAAGACGCTAATAGTGAGCAGACGGTTCATGATTCTTCCTCCTTAAGGCCATGGCCCGCCGGGTAGTGACACGAGTCTGTGGTACCCCCAGGGTTGCCCGGCCTTCGCTGCTATTCCAGGGGCAGCGTTATGCGTTCTCGGCGCTCGCTAGAGGCCAGGATGGCCGCGGCGAGCTCGATGTTAGCCTTGCCCTCTTCGCCGGGGATGGTGGGCGGCGTGTCGTTGACAATGGCTTCGATCCACTCGCGCACTTCGCGCCGCACACCGTTCTCCACACCCTCGGCCACCTGCGAGCCGGTAAGCTCGAAATCGGGCCTGCCGGTCAAGGACTTGTAGGCAAAGTCTTTGCCCCAGTGAAAACGAACCGCGCCCTCCGTGCCGCACAACTCAACCTCTGTGCGGCCGAAGGGGTTAAACATGCCTTCTGTGATGACGCAGATGGCGCCGCCCTCGAACTCGATGACACCCGTGATGGCCTGAGACCACAACGGGCTGTCAGGGTTCAGGTTGACATCCCAGCCGGAGACAGCCACAGGTTTACCGAAGACACAGCGGGCGAAGTCGAGCTCGTGAACCGACACCTCGAAGAGATGATGGCCAACGAGGCTGCGATCGTCTCGCCAGGTTTGGTTCCAGTTCTCGCGCGGCGCGCTGTAACGCGAGATGGCACCATGGACAAGCTGGCCCAGGTCGCCCTTGCGAACCATAGCGATGGCTTTGGTGAAATCGGGCAAGTAGCGGAGTACCTGGCCGATCTGAAGCTTGACACCCGCTTGCGCGCAAGCGTCGATCATGGCCTGGCAGTCAGCTACAGTGAGAGCCATGGGCTTCTCACAGAACACGTGTTTGCCCGCCCGTGCCGCGGTAATCACGTTGGACGCGTGCGTGCTGTTGGGCGTGGCGACGATGACTGCATCCACATCGGCAGCGCCGAGGAGCTGGTCGAGACTTTCGTAGGTTGGCACACCGTAGAGCTCAGCGAAGGCCTGTCGAGCGGACTCTTGGGGATCTACGCCGGCCGCGATCACAGCTCCTGGCACGGTGACAAGCTGGCCCACGAGGCTCTTGCCCATACCCCCACAGCCAACTAGAGCAACTCTCACGTCTGACATGATGTCCTCTCCTTTGATGCCCACACGTGGCGCTGGGATTCGAAGGTCGCTGATGGTAGAGAGGCGCCAAGGCGCCGCTCAACGCCCTGTTCTTTCCTCCTGCATGGGGAAAGCCCTTCCCGGCATCACTACACAAGGGGTAATGCGGTCACGGGAGCAGGCGCTGCGGCGATGGCGAGTCACTCACGCCTGGCAAACAGCACGAGGAACAGCGCGGCGGCTCCAGCCGTCGGCGCCAAGGCGCTGGCAACCACGCCTGCCAGAGGCAGGAAAAGGCCTGGCACAGTCAGCGCTCCCACGACGCCGCCAAGGAGGTCAGCCGCGTAGATAACGCCAATGCCGTGTCCGGGGGCATCGGACCATCGACGCACAGCCATCGGGAAGGCGAAGCCGACGAAGGCCCCCGGCACTACCGCCAGCAGCGGCAGTCCCCAAGCGGGCACAGGGCCATGCAGGACGAGCCAGGCATACAGCCCTAGAGCAAGCGCCACAAGGCAAGCGCCCTCAAGAGCAACTCGGGCGAGTCGCCGAGGGACGCCCTCTTCTGCAGCCAGCGCCCCCAGGGATACGCCGACCATGAAGGTACCTACCACTATGCCAATGAGCTCGTAGATGTAGCCGTGCCAACTTTGCATCAGGAGCAGCAAGGCTGTTTGCATAGCCATGCCCGCCAGGCCCACCGACGCCATCAGCGTCCACGCGCCGAAACGGCGAAACCGGCCAGGACTGACGAGAACAGCTATCGCGGCGAGGAGCATCGGCACAGCCAACAGCCATGGGAGGGTGGACCAAACGCGCGGGCTCTGCCGGAGCAGCGGCAGGAGCGCCGCTCCAGCCGTCGGCGTCACCTGGGCCAGCCAGTACGCCGTGCCCAGCAGATATCCCACGGGTCGCAGATCAGTGTTGGGTGGTCCCGAGTCGGCGAGCATGGCCAAAGCCTGTTCGCGGTTCTGGGGGTCTAACCAATCCCAGGCCAGGGCCGCTAGGTAGGGCGCCGCGACGCTGCGTCTCGCCAGGCGTTGTTCGACGTCGTCCGGCCTGGTGAGAGCTGGGGCCAGGCGTGAAGACGCCGACGCTCCTAGGGGCATAACAACGGTTAGCTCGTCGCCGGCCAGCAACGCTGGCGGCGCCGTTAGCGTCTCGGTTCCGGCTGAATGGTAGAGGCATCGGTCCAGCTCGGCCAGCAGGTCGGTATGGTAAACCTGGCTGTAGGGTAGAAGGAAGGCAACTACTCCCCCGGCGCGCAGGCCCTTGCGGTACAGCGCGAAACCTTCACGCGTGAAGAAGCGATTGAGCAGAGCAGTGGTTGGGGTCGGCAAGGCGAGAATTATGGCATCGTACTCACCCTCTGCCTGAGCCAGCAGCAGCCGCGGGTCGCAGGCAAAACAACGTACCCGCCGGTCAAGAAGCGCGCGCCGGTCGTGTTCATGGGCCCACTGACGTGCCAGCTCGAGGAACACCGGGTCGAACTCGACATAATCCACCTGTTCAGGTCGGTGCTTTAGGCATTCGACGACACCGCCGCTGACACCGCCGCCGATTAGCAGAACGCGACGCGGCTTGTCCACGTGCAGAAGGGCATAGTTAACCAGCACTTCCATGCGGGGTGTCGGCGGCGATTCGCCCGAAGGAACGCCATTTTCCAGAAAGTAGACACCACCGCCCTGCTGGGCCGTCACCGTCACCAGTCCAAAGATCGAAGCGCGCTCGGCCAGAACCTGCTGCTGGGGCCAGCGCCAACGTCGCGAGGGGCTGCCGAGTAGCGCCATCATGACGCACAGGGCAAGCAGGGCAGCGAACGTGACGACCCCGGAGATTCGCCGGCGTGAGGGCAGGATGGCCCAGCCTGCAGCCACTAGCAGCGGCGTGACGACAGCCGCGATCCACAGGCCGTCAAGCCAGACCGTGGCCGCGAAGGCCAGTGTCACGCCTCCTAGCAAGTGGCCTAAGGCATCCACGGCGTAGGCGCGACCAGCACCGCCGGCCGGTCGCAACAAGCGCGCGCCAGTGACGAATTGGGCGCCGCAGCAGAAGGCCGCCAGGGTCGTGGACGCCACAGCCACGGCGATGATGTGGAACAGCCCCAAGGTCTCGCCAGACTGCACGGCCACAAGGCGGCCGACGAAGTAGGCTATTTTGCTCTGGGCGGGCAGGTGCTCGGCGAAGGCGTTGGGAAGGACAGCGAGCAGCGGACGTGAGGCGCGCA
>JAKORR010000584.1 GCA_029777735.1 Armatimonadota bacterium
CACGACATACACGTGGGCTATGCAGCACGGGAAGGAGTGCTGCGGGATGTTTCGCAGACGGTCGGCTAAGGCGACTTCGTAGCCGTAATCGGGCCCAAAGGTTCAGGCAAAACCACACTGCTGCGTACCATCGCGGGAGTGCTCAGGCCTAGCTGGGGCGATGTGCGCATTGCCGGTCGTTCGCTGCGCCAGTGGTCGCGGCAGATGCTGGCTCGCGAGATGGCCGTGGTACCGCAGATGACCTGGCCGCCCTTCGCCTTCACGGTGCGCGACTATGTCTCCCTAGGGCGCAATCCGTATTTGCCGCCGTGGGCGTCCCCGAGGAGACAGGACCGCGAAGCGGTGCATCGCGCTCTGACACTCACAGGCCTGCAAGATCTTGCCGATAAGCCAGTTACCGAGCTGTCTGGCGGTGAGTTCCAACGGTCGCTCCTGGCACGGGCCCTGGCTCAGCAGCCTAGCCTGCTGCTCTTGGACGAACCCACGGCTTTCCTTGACCCGGCCTACGCGGTGAGCATGCTTGGGCTCATCGAGGAGCTTAACGCCCAGGGGCTGACCGTAGTAGCTGTGTTGCATGACTTGAACCTCGCGGCCACATACAGCCGGCGGGTGGTGGCGTTGCGAGACGGGCAGGTCTTCGCCGACGGCGAGGTCGAGCAGGTGATGCGCGGGCGCGTTCTGGAGGATCTATATTCGACGCCGGTGCTCGTGGACCAGGGCCCACTAGGACGGCCCCGAATCACCCTTCTGAAGGCGAGGCGCAACCATGAGGTGTAGGGCACTGCTCCTGGCGGGCTTGGCTGCCTGCGCCGTTGGCGTGCTGGTCGCTAGCGTCTTCATCGGGCCGGTCCGCCTGCCGGCGAAGGTCGTATGGCAGGCACTGACGGCTCCGGCATCTGTGGACGATACAACACGCGCGATAGTACTAGGCACACGCTTGCCGCGTCTGTGTCTGGCTCTGCTTGTAGGCGCTGCTCTGGCTGTTGCTGGCGCCATCATGCAGAGCTTCTTCCAGAACCCCATGGCCGACCCCAGCATCATCGGCGTCTCGTCGGGCGCGTCGCTGGGCGCGACGGTCGCGATCGTGAGCGGCCTTGCGGCGTTGGCGCCGTGGGGTCTGCTGCCCGGTTTCGCCTTCCTCGGCGCGCTCGTCGCTGTGCTAGTGGTCTACCTGCTGTCGCGGCGTGGCGGTCGCACGCCCGTGGCCACGCTCTTGCTCACCGGCATCGCCGTCGGGTCGCTGATGGGCTCGATATCGTCGCTCATAATGATTCGCGCCCAGCGCGGAGACATGGACCTGGTGGTCTTCTGGATGTTGGGAAGTCTGGCTAACAGAGGTTGGGTAGAGGCTGGAATTGTGGCCCCCTATGTGCTGTTCACAACAGTCGTCGCTTCGCTATATGGACGCTACCTCGACATTCTCTCGCTGGGCGACGAACAAGCGTCCTACCTTGGCCTTAGCGTCGAGCGCGTTCGGCTGGCCTTCCTGGCGGCCGCCGCCATGCTGGCGGCGTCGGCGGTGGCGGTGACGGGCGTCATCGGCTTCGTGGGCCTTATCGTACCGCACACGGCTCGCTTGCTCTTCGGACCGCAGCATCGCACCTTGCTCCCGCTGTCTGCAGTGCTGGGCATGGTGGTGCTCGCAGGCGCAGACTTGGTTGCGAACCTGGCGGGTGAGGTGCCGGTCGGTATCATCACCGCGATGTTGGGCTGTCCCTTCTTTCTGTGGCTGCTACGCCGGCGTGAGGTTGCGCGGCTTTAGGAACGAGAGCCCCACTACTGCATGGGCGTCGCTGCGCCCAACGTGTCTGCACGAATCCCAGGCGCCCAGAGGCCACGCACCCAGGTGTGTCGAGACAGGACCCTTGGGGCCGTGTCTTCGCCCTTGGGACGCTACTGTCCTTTGTGCGGCGCGTATTCGCGGTACACTGTGCAGGTCTCGCCGCCCTCCACGCGATTGGGCGCCTGCCAGATACCTTCCTCGTCCAGTCGCCACGCGCCACTCAGACCAGCGACTGGCGGTCGGCCGCCTGCCGCGTCCTGGAGATCACTCGTCGAGAGCGCACGCCCCCACGCGGCGGCGGCACGGATACGTCCCTCCAGCGGGAGGCTGCCGCCAGAGTACTGGCCCAGGTGGAAATTGCCGGCTGCCGCGTCGATGCGGCCGGCGAACTCCCGGCCGCTGTCCTCACGTCCATCGACGACGAGCAACATCTTCTGTCCGTCATAAACGAAAGCGGCCCAGTGTAGCCCGGGTGCAAGTGGCGTCGTCCCCTTTACGCTTTGCTCCTTGCCGTTGGAGAAGATCCCTGCCACGATACTGCCGTCCTCATGCACGAAGCCGAAGTATTGGTGTGGTGGGGCTTTGTCGAAAAGCGCCTGGCGAGAGCCTACTGCGCCCAGATCGAATTCCACGAAAATGGTCAGGGCCTCGGTCGGGCTCAGAGCCGTCGAGCCGGGAACCTCGCCGCGCTGCGAAGTTAGATCGAAGGGTCCTGGCACGAGTGCTGGAGAACCAAAGGTAATCTTGACGCCCATGTTGGATACGCCCCGGCGTTCCAGGCCTTGGAAGGCCACAGTAGCCTCCTTCTTGCCCTGCAGGTGGGCGGTCACGTCAACGACACAGACTGCCTGCGCCTGCATCGGTTCGTCTCCCTCTACATCGTCCTCCCAAACCACTTGGCCGTCGATGAGCGCCTGCTTGAGCAGATAGCCTGGCCAGGCATGAGGCGGGGTGCCGGCATGCGTGTAGTCGTCGCTGCATGAGAACACCAGGTAGTAACGGCCTGTAGGGGACTCGGGCAGGGTAACGCGCCGCAGCAGTGTCCCCCTCGCCCCTGTCGCCGACTTCGTGCCCCAAGGAAACTCGACGATGGCGGTCTTGCCCTGCACGGCAACTGTCCACTCGCCTTCGGTCTGCCTCTGCCACTCCCCGGCTGTGAAGTTGAGCTCTACGAGCGCCTTCTTGCGTGCACGATTGAGGGTTTCAGACAGCGAGCGCAGGGTTGCTGCCCTCTCCTCCATACGGCGAGCAGCTCCCTCAACGGCCCTCACAAAGGACTCGTTGTGACAGTTCTCTCTTAACTGCCCCAACAACTCCTCGATCTTGTCTGTTGCAGTGACAACCTCCTCGGCGTGCTGCAGGGCGGCGCCGCTGGTGACCGCGTCGAAGATCTGGTAATAGGCGTTCCTTAGGCCCAAGATGTTTTCGACATTCTCCGGGCCGGCGACCATGGCCAGCGCACGTCGCAGTGACGCCTCGGGATCATAGGCGCGCGGATTCCACACGCAGTCTGCCGTATTGATGCCTCCCACAAGCGCCAGCGGGCTGCTGACACTCCAGTTGAAGCTCACGCCCGCGCTCCTCTCGGAGAAGTTGTCGGGGTACTTGGTGGCAAAGGTATCGAGAAAGTAACTCGGGTTGCGCGGGTCGTAGCCATAGCGACTACGGTGGGCGTACACAGTATTGTCCCACAGAAGGGGCTTACGGCCGCACAAACCCACGAAGTAGTCTACGTCGTCGGGCTTGATCTCGAGCGACCGGGTGACCGGTCCGGTCCAGACGATCAGGACGTCCTTGGCCAACTCGTGCCCGATCCGCCGCGTGTAGTCCTCAGCACCCTTGCGGCCCTGGATTGTGCCGTTCGTGTAGTGCGGCGGGCAAAACATGAAGATGAGGTCTGGCCACTGCTCGCGCAGGCGGCGGTCCAACTCGTTGACCATAAAGATGTGTGCGGAGGCCTGGTCGCCGAATCTGGCCTGGTCCTCGGGCGCCAGGGGCCAGATGTCATCCGACCGGAGCATGATTGCCCGAGCGCCGGCTTCGAGGGCCGAGGCGCAGATCGCCGCTAGCGCGTCCATGTCAGCAGAATCGCTAATGCTGATATTGAACTCGGGCTTGCTGCGATGCGGGTGCAGGTAGAAGGCTGCGCGGATTACTCCTACAGCCCGGGCCCTCCCGCATAGGTAAGTGGTGCTTGTCTTCTGCTCATCCGTCA
>JAKORR010000585.1 GCA_029777735.1 Armatimonadota bacterium
CTGCCCTGCGATTCCTGTCTTGGGCCCTCACGACGGTCTCCTGACGGCCAAAGATTCATCCTGCGGGAACCGAGCACTCCCCACGTTGGCTGGTATTACCTCAGGGCAAGGTTTCCCCCGGCGGTCTTCTACCAAACCCCACAGGACTGTCGTCGGCCAGAGGAACGCCCCCGGCGACGCTACATGGACGGGTGGTGAGCGCGAGGGGGCAGTCCGGGCACGGATTTGAGTCTGGCCTCGGGGTGCAGGCGCTTGAGATAGCTCCTTTGACCGGGCCTTAAGCCGACAGGTATAATCCCACGGAAGTCAACAAGGTAGCACGCCGGAGGACATTGTGCATTATGGACATACGCAGCATTATGGACACTCTGCCCCATAGATTCCCCTTCCTCTTGGTGGACCGGATACTGGAAATGGAGCCTGGTCAGCGAGTGGTGGGCCTCAAGAACGTCACGGTCAATGAGCCCTTTTTCCCTGGGCACTGGCCGGAGAATCCGACGATGCCGGGCGTTCTCATCCTGGAGGCTATGGCCCAGGTGGGAGGCATCATGCTCCTAGGTCTACTGGACGAGGAGAAACGAAAGAAAGTAACTGCCTTCATGGCGGGTCTGGACCGTGTGCGGTTTCGCAGGCCCGTCCTACCCGGTGACCAGATCATTATTGAAGCAGTCATGGAACGGCGCAAAGGCAACATGGGCAGGATTCATATAGAAGCACGGGTGGACGGGGAGTTGGCCTGCGAAGGGGACTTCAGCTTTGCCCTGGTGCCTGAGAGAGACGGGCAGCGAGAGGAAGAGGCCGAGGTCTGACCGGACGGGGGTCACACATGTCCGACATTCACCCTACCGCGATAGTCAGCGATGATGCCCAGCTCGGCGAAAACGTGACTGTGCATCCGTACACGCTCATTGAGGACAGCACGAAGATTGGGGCTGGCTGTAAAATCGGCCCCTTTGCCGTGGTCCGCAGAGGCACGATCTTGGGTGAGAACTGTGAAGTCCATACCGGGGCGGTCCTCGGCGAACCTCCCCAGGACCTGAAGTACCACGGCGAAGATACCTATCTGATCATTGGCAAGAACAACCTGATTCGGGAGTTCGTGACTCTTCACCGGGCTACGGGCGAGGGTGAGGCCACAGAGATTGGCGAGGGTAACTTGATCATGGCCTACTCGCACGCGGGCCACAACTGCAAGATAGGCAATCACTGCCTTATCTCGAACGATGCCGGGATCAGCGGGCACGTGGTGATCGAGGACTATGTGAACATAGGCGGCAAGGTCGGTATTCATCAGTTCGTGACGATAGGGACCATGGCGATGATCGGCGGCATGTCGCGAATCACGAGGGACGTGCCACCCTACTGTCTGGTCGAGGGCAACCCGGCCGAGCCACGCGGAATCAACGTTCGGGGACTGCAGCGGCACGATGTCAGTGAGGAGAGTATTGCGGCTCTCCGGCGGGCCTTCCGCCTCATCTTTCGGTCCGACCTCAACGTGTCACAGGCTCTGGCGAAGCTAGAGGAAGAGAAAGAAACCCTCGTGCCAGAGGTCCAGAACCTTGTAGATTTCCTGCGGCGAGTGGGCGGTGGCTTCCGGGGCCGCCAGGCTAACCCCTGAGCACGGCCCACACCGATGAGGGGAGCGAGGCGCGCCTGCCGGCGCGTCTTGTTGTTGAACTATGGCCGATGAGCCCACGACTGACGCTGGAATCTTGCTGGTATGCGGTGAACCCTCAGGCGATCTGCATGCGTCTGAGCTGGTGGCCGAGCTGCGGCGACTGATGCCGGTGCGGGTCGTGGCTGCGGGCGGCTCGCGGCTCGCGGCCGCAGGCGCAGAGGTGCGCTGGGACAGCACGAATTGGGGCGCAATAGGCCTGCCTGAGGCGTTGCGCAAGCTGCCCCTCTACTGGAGCAAGATGGCAGAGCTGGTGCGGGCGGCCGAAGAGCTGCGGCCTGCATTGTTGCTCCTTGTGGACTTCGGTGCCTTCAACCTGCGCCTGGCGGCGCGGGTTCGGCGAAGACACCCGGCCCTACCGGTGTTCTACTACTTCCCGCCGTCCTCCTGGGATAGGCAACGGCGCTACTATGGCAAAATGTTGCAGTTTACGGACTACGTGGCCACGCCCTTTCCGTGGAACGCGGCGCAACTCGCTGCTCAGGGGGCTACGGCACGATGGATAGGCCACCCTGCCGTGGACCGCGTGCGGCCTGCCGAAGACAAGGCGGCAGCCAAGGCTGAGGTCGGCGCCGACCCCGACACCGTGGTCCTAGCGCTACTGCCGGGCAGTCGCAAGCTTGAACGAAACCTGCTGGGTGAGACCTTTTTGAGAGCAGCAGAAGAGCTGCGCCGCCGGCTGGGAAGGGTGGAGGTGCTGTGGTCGTCATTGCAGGGGTTCGAGAAGACTGACTGGGGGCTGGGTGTAGGTGCGCGACGGATCTGGGCGCGACCAGTCCAAGACACCGCGGCTCTGCTCCGGGCTGCGGACCTGGGATTCTGTTCCTTTGGCACAGTGACGCTGGAGGCGGCTCTGGCGGGAGTGCCTGTGGTGACAGCCTATCGAGGCACCCTGGCGATGAAGCTAGTCTACAGGTTCATGGACATACCGACGAGGCACTATTCGATGCCGAACATCATCGTCGGAGAGGCAATACTGCCCGAGGTCCTGGGCGATGAAGCGACGCCAGAGCGTCTGGTGGAGGAGGGCCTCGCCTTGCTGAAGGACGAGGAGAGGCGCGAGAGGGTGGCGCAGGCCTATGCCAAGGTGCGCGAGAAGTTAGGACCGCCCGGTGCAGCAAGGCGTGCGGCCGAGATGGTAGTGAAGGCATTGGAGGGCAGGCTGCGGCCACATCGTCGGCCGCTGGGCTGATCACTCATGAAGGCAACATGGCATCTCGCCAAGGAATACTGGCAGCCCTATCTAGCTGCGGCCTTGGTCGCCCTGGTGGTAATGGGAGCGACGGCCGGACTGAATGCGTATGCCATCAAACTACTCAAACCGGTCTTCGAGACCATCTTCACGGCGTTGGAGAAGGGGGCACAGGATGAGCGGGCGCAGCAGATCGCGCGTCTGTGGCAAGCGAGCTGGTGGCTCTTTGCGGCCTTCACGGCCGCGACACTCGCCGGTGGCCTGGCTGCCTATCTGACGGCTTGGTCAGGCCAAAACGTTCTCAGGGACTTGCGCAGGGCGCTCTTTCGGCACATGGAGTACATGCCCATGGCCTACTTCGAGCGGCAGTCCCCGGGAACCGTGATCTCCCGCCTGAGCAATGATACGCAAATGCTCGAGAACACCTTCTCAGGGGATCTGGCCAACCTCGTCATAGGTCCGCTGAGTGCCGTGGCCTTCTTCGGCCTGATGGTCCACGAGTCATGGCGCCTGAGTCTGCTGATGTTCTTCACGGCGCCTACGGTCCTGGTGATCACAAGGCTAATATCCTCCGGAGTGCGCAAGCACGCCCTGCGCGCCCAGGAGAAGATCGCCAGCCTGTCAGCGAGGATCTACGAGACAGTGGCGGGCATTCGTGTGGTACGGGTCTTCGGGCTGGAGCAGGTGATGCAGGAACGGTTCGAGCGCGAGAACCAGGGATCCTTGCGGGAGCGTATGAGAGTAGCGCGACTGCGGGCCCTGAGCCGGCCGGCTTCTGGGATTCTGGCGGCCGCGGCGGTCGTGGTGGGGTTGGTCTTTGGCGGCAGAGAAATCGTGGCAGGTAGAGTGTCGGCAGCGGGCCTTATGACCTTCCTGTTCATGACGGTGCAGGCTGGAAACTACTTGGGAAAGTTCGTGCAGCAGTTGCTGACTTTACAGCAGGCCGAGGGCAGCGCGCTGAGAGTGCTTGAGCTGCTGCAGGAGGAGCCCGAGCCACCCGACCCACCCGACGCCGTCGAACTGGAGGACGTATCTGGACTGTTGGCCTTCGAAGGAGTTAGCTTTGGCTACGGGGCCGACCGGCCGGTGTTGGAAGACTTCTCACTCCGGGCGGAACCCGGGGAGCACGTAGCCATAGTCGGGCCGAGCGGCGCGGGTAAGACCACAGTGGCCAATCTGGCCGCGCGGCTCTATGACCCCGACGCGGGACGCGTCACCGTGGACGGTATCGATCTGCGCCTGATCAAGCGTGCGTCGTATCGCAGACACGTGGCACTTGTGCCACAGGACACTATTCTCTTTGGCGGCACGGTGCGGGAAAATATCGCCTTCGGCAGGCTCGACGCCACGGAAGAGGAGATTATCGAGGCTTCTAAGGCCGCCGGGGCGCACGAGTTCGTGAGTCAGTTGCCCAAGGGCTACGACACCGAGCTGTCGGACCTGGGACAGAACCTAAGCGGCGGTCAGCGGCAGCGTATTGCCATCGCACGGGCGCTGCTGAGGCGGCCCCGTCTTTTAATACTGGATGAGGCGACTTCGGCGCTTGACCGGGAGACGGAGGCGGCAGTGCAAGAAGCTCTTGCGCGGCTGATGGCGGATCGCACGTCTATCATCATTGCCCACCGTCTCTCGACGATCAAGGACGCGGACCGCATAGTGGTTTTGCTGGACGGCAAGGTGGTCGAGGAGGGGAAACACGAAGAGCTGCTGGCGGGAGGAGGTGTCTATTACCGTTTGTATCATGCACAGGCGCAGGCTGAGGCAAGCGGGATCGAGGACGCGAAGGGATGAAACAATGGCCAAGGTCGACAGTGAAGTGAAATCTGGGCGCGATCCAGGTACATGGCTTTACAATCTGCTGCTCGGCCTGCTTTCCCCGGTGCTGCTGGTGTGGCTGGCTTGGCGAGTACTAGTGAGTGGCAAATCGAGGCCGGGGTTGGGCGAGCGCATGGGTATCTTGCCGGCGTCCGTCGCCAGACTCAAGAACAGCGAGGACCCGGTGGTATGGTTCCAGGCGGTATCTGTGGGAGAAGTAGCGGCGCTTCAGCCAATCCTGGACGCCTTCAGGATTAAGGAACCCTTCGCTCGTGTGGTGCTTTCCACAACGACACCGACCGGCCGGCAGATGGCCGAAAAGCAGGCCCTGGATGTGGAGGCACTCTTCTACTTTCCCTTCGACCTGCTGCCCGTGGTGGAAAGGGTTTTCGATGCACTTGCCCCAGCCTTGCTGGTGATGGTGGAAAGCGAAATGTGGCCCAACGTGATCGCCGCGGCGGCTAGCAGAGGCACCAGGACCTGCATTGTGAACGCGCGCTTCGGCGATGCTGCTTTCAGGCGCGCGAAGCTTGTGCGTCCCGTTTACCGCTGGATGCTCAGCAAGATCGACCTGATCTGCGCCCAGTCCCACACCGATGCGGAAAGGTTCGTAGCCCTCGGGGCCAAGCCAGAACATGTGTGTGTGTTAGGCAACTCGAAGTTCGACGAGCGATTCCCGGAGGTGTCGGAAGCCGAAGCCGCCAAGATGAGGCAAGAGTTCGGCTTCGGGGACGAGGACCCAGTGCTGGTTGCAGGTAGCACGCATCCAGGCGAGGATGAGATACTGCTGGAAGCCTTCTGCCGCTTGCTTCCGCGGTTTGGTACGCTGCGCTTGGTCCTAGCGCCGCGTCACCCCGAGCGAAGCGACCAAATTCACGAGCTGGTGGAAAAATTCGGTTTCCAAGTGTATCGACGTTCTCATGCCAAGGCCGGGCAGCCCCAGCCGGAGCCGGTGGGTCCCCAAGCGCGGGTTGTGATTCTTGACACTATCGGCGAGTTGGCCCGCGTCTATGCCCTTGCCACGGTAGTCTTCGTGGGCGGCAGCCTGGTAAGGAAGGGCGGTCACAACATTCTGCAGCCAATTGCCCAGGGCAAGCCAGTGCTCACCGGGCCGCATATGCACAACTTCCGAGGGATCATGACCATCGCGCAGGAGGCCGGTGTGGTTGAAGTGGTGCACAACAGCCGCGAGCTGAGCGAAGCCATCGGCCGGCTCTTGCGCAGCAGCGAGGAGCTGGCGAGTTGGCATGAGCGTGGCCTGGCGATGCTGGCTGAGCAGCGCGGGGCGTCGGAGCGGATGGCCTCGGCGCTATCGAAGCTGCTAGAAGACTCCCCCCGGCAGTCGTGAGAGCGCAAGAGGACATGGATCTTTCCGAGTACTGGCGAAGGATGGTACGGGGCGAAGGCGGCACGTACCTAGCTCTACTAAGGACACTTTTGGTCCCGGCGGCGGCATTTTACGGCGCGGCGGCATGGCTTTACCGCATGTCTTACGACTGCGGCCTCCGGGCGAGGACCCAACCGGCGCTGCCGACCTTGAGCGTCGGAAGCTTAGTGCTCGGCGGCGCGGGCAAGACCACCGTAACGGCTCACCTAGCGCAGCGGCTCGTTGGGGCAGGCCAGAACCCGGCCATCGTGCTGCGCGGTTACAGGGGCCGCGCTGAAGGGACATTGGTCGCCAGCGAGGGCGGAAAACTGCTCGTCGGGCCGGAAGTGGCCGGCGATGAGGCGGTGTTACTGACGAAACTGTGCCCGGGCGCTACGGTTGTGGTGGGCAAGCGGCGCGAGGACGCCATAGGCGTCGCGGCCCGGTTAGGCGCCACATGCGCGTTGCTAGATGACGGATTCCAGTACTTCCGGATGCGTCGGGATGTGGACCTGATACTAGTGAACGCCTTGCAGTGTGGCACGTCTATGAGAATGTTTCCGGCGGGGATTCTGCGCGAGCCCTTGAGCTTTCTTTCGCGCGCCCACCAGGTGTGGATCACTTACTCGCAGGCTGTGAGCGCCGCGGAGCTAGAGGCGCTTTGCTCTTGGGTCAGGCGTTGGGCGCCCAGGGCCGCCCTCGTGGTCACAAGCCACCGCATCGGGTGCTGCAGGCGGCTGAGCGACGGCACTCCGGTTGACATACAAGGACGCAGACTGGCTGCCTTCTGCGGCATAGGCAGCCCCGAGGGGTTCCAGGCCTCGCTGGAGGCGCTGGGGGTAGCGGGCGTCAATCTGCGGGGGTTCCCGGATCATCACAGGTTCACGCCTGCCGACTTGCGAGGAGTGGCCGAGTGGGCCCAGTCAGAGGGCGCTGACTGCGTGGTCACGACGGCGAAGGACGCCGTCCGCATCGGTGCAAAGGACTGGCCGGCCGCAGCTCCCCCCCTAATAGTCGCGGAGGTAGAGCTGCAGGTCGAGGCCGGGATTGAACATGTCAAGGAGGCCGTGGCTTTGCTGTCGCAGCCGGTCGCAAGGCAACAGCAATGAGCAAGCAGTCCCCTCCGGGGAAGATTAAGTGGTATCGAAGGTTTCAGCAATTTCTGCTGCGGACATCGGCAGGAATAGCCGCGCACCTGTGGGCACAGCTACCGTTGTCCTGGGTGCAGCGTATCGGGCGTACGCTGGGCTGGGTGGCCTATTTCGTGGCGCGAGAGAGACGGCGCGCTGCAGAAGCCAATCTGAAGGCCTGTTTCGGTGACCGGTTCACGGCTGCTGAACGCCGGCGCATCCTCCTGATGTCGTGTCAGAATATGATCACATCGCCCTTAGAGCTGTTCAAGTTGGCGCAGATGGAGCCTGACGCAGTCCGCGCGCTCGTCGATGTGGAGGGCGAGGAGCATATCAGGGCTGCCGTGGCTCAGGGACGGGGGGTAATAGTTGTCACGGGCCATTACGGAAATTGGGAGCTTCTCGGCGGATACCTGGGCTTGATGGGCTACGATCTGGCGGTGCTGGCGCGAGACTCCAGCGACCCGCAGACAGCCGGATTGGTGAACGCGGCGAGGCGGCGGCTAGGGATAGCAGCAGTGCTGTCGCGGGATGCCGTCAGGGAGATGACCGAGTGGCTAGCGCAGGGTAAGGTGCTGGGGGTGCTGCCCGATCAGCGTCAGGCTGTGGGCGGTCGGTGGCTGGACTTCCTGGGCCGACCTGCGACCACGGCCTTGGGTCCCGCTGTCCTGAGCCTGAGGACAGGCGCAGTGTTGGTACTGGGCTTCGCTAGGCGGACCTCGGGCGGGCGCTTCCATGTAGTCTTCTACCCGCCGATAC
>JAKORR010000586.1 GCA_029777735.1 Armatimonadota bacterium
GGAAGACGTGGAGAGCTTTCTTATGCGGTTACCCACGGAACGCCCTCCCCTTGCGGTGATCGAGAACGTGGAAGTGGCGGTTCTCGAACCCACCGGCCAGACAGGTTTTGCCATCGCGCCTAGCCGCAGCCTCGCCGGGCCTGTCTTCGTCTCGCCCGACATCGCCCTATGCCCTGACTGCCGCCGCGAACTACTAGACCCACACGACCGCAGGTACCGACACCCCTTCGTGAACTGTACTAACTGTGGGCCGCGATTCACTCTGATCCACCACCTTCCTTACGATCGCCCCAATACATCCATGAGCAGCTTCCCAATGTGCGCTCTTTGCTGGAAGGAATACGGCGACATCACTGATCGTCGGTATCACGCCCAGCCGGTCTGCTGCCCTCGGTGCGGGCCAACACTCTGGCTGACCGATTCCAGAGGTGTGCGGCGGGGCGAGGGCGAGGATGCACTTGCAGCGGCCCGGAGGCTACTTGCCCGGGGCGGTATCGTCGCAATAAAGGGGCTGGGTGGCTTCCACCTGGCCTGCGACGCGACCTCAGAGGCCGCGGTGAACGAGCTGAGACGCCGCAAACGGCGGTGGGAGAAGCCCTTCGCCGTGATGGCCCCGACCCTCGACGCGGTGGAGCGCTTTGCTCTCACGGACGTGGCCTCCCGCGAGGTTCTGACAGGCCCACGCGCTCCCATTGTCCTGTTGCCCAAGCGCCTGCCGGAGGTTCTGGCGCCCTCGGTGGCGCCGGGTACGCCTGACTACGGCGTGATGCTGCCCTACACGCCACTACATGTGCTATTGCTGGGCCCCGAGAGCGACGGCAACGCCTTCCTAGCGTTGGTTATGACCAGTGGCAACCTGAGCGACGAGCCGTTGTGCACAGACAACGACGAGGCGCTGTCGCGGCTGGGTGTCCTGGCCGACGCCTTCTTGCTGCACGACCGTGACATCCTGGCGGGGTGTGACGATTCAGTGGTGCGTCCGTCAGCGCGTGGCCTGGTGATGATGCGCCGGTCGCGCGGCTGGGTACCGCTGCCGGTGCGGCTGCCGGTAGCCGGGCCGCCATCCCTGGGCGTGGGCGGGCACCTGAAGAACACTTTCTGCGTGGCGGCGGATACGCTGGCATATCCGAGCCAACACCTGGGAGACCTCGACAACGCCGAGACACTTGAGTACTGGGAACGGAGTTTGGCACGGATGATCGATCTGACCGGGATACGCCCCGAGGTAGTGGCCTGCGACCTGCACCCGGATTACCCGTCGACGCGATTGGCAGCACGGTACGCTGAGGAGGGAGGTTTGCCGTTGGTGCAGGTACAACACCACCACGCGCACCTGGCCGCGTGCTTAGCGGACAACGGGTTGGCCGAGCCGGTGGTGGGCCTGATGTGTGACGGTACGGGATACGGTACCGACGGCACCGTCTGGGGCTGCGAGGTGCTTGTTGGCGGTCTGGCGCACTTTGAGCGCGTTGGTCGTCTGCGCTACATTGGCCTGCCCGGCGGCGACAGGGCCGTGACCGAGCCTTGGCGCTGCGCCGCAGCTTGGCTGGCGGACTGCTACGGGCTGGATACGGAAGCTTGGCCCCAGTCGGGCCGGCGCCTTCTCGCC
>JAKORR010000587.1 GCA_029777735.1 Armatimonadota bacterium
CGGGGCCGTAGTATACGTGAGGGGCGGTGATCGCTGGGAGCTGGCGGGAACTGTCTCGCCCTGGGTGGAGGTAGCTTGGGGCCAGCAGGGAACGCGGCTGCCCGTCTTCTCGCAGATAACCTCCCGGGTTGAGGAGGGCAAGGCGGAGCTACGGGCCCAAGTCGAAGATGAGCGCTGCCGGTACTATGTGGCTCTGGCGTTGCCTGACCAGGGTGTCGCCGCACACCTGCAGACGGCCGCGGAGCCGTGGCAAGCCGACGGCATCACAACGCTCTACGGCCCAGCGGTACATGCGGGTGACAGGAGCACCGGTACACAGAAGGGTATCGCCATCTTCCCAGGCCTGGAGTACCTCGAGGGCGAGGAGCGTAGTTCCAGCGAACGGGATCTGACGCCGCCCCTTAACAAGCGCTGGGCTCCACACAAGTTTAAGGTTACGGTCCCCATGATGATCGTGGAAACGCGAGAAGGTGGGCCGGTGCTAGGCGTGGCTTGGGACCCACTCCAGAAGTGGGACGGAGAAAACATCGCGCCGGCTGCCCGATTCGCCTCACCCGACTTCTTGACACATCAGGACAACCACCTAATGCAGTTGATGGCGCCGTCGATCCCTGATTTCATTTTGGAGAACGGAGACAGGATGGCGCCCGACGTCCCCGTTCCGTCCGGCCCCGCGCGGCGGCTGGCGCTGGTTCAGCAGATCGTAGCTGCACGCCCGACGCCCGACGCCACGGCGGCCTACGAGTGGTTCGAGACGCTGGTGGGTTTCCCCGAGGCAGAGGCCTGGCCCCGCAGCTTCGAGGAGGAAATCGCCCTGTGCCGGCATGGGTTTATGGTCACTGTATGGGACGAAGAAACTAAGAAGAACCGGCACTGCGTGGGCTGGCCGCCGGGCAACTCGCCGGGCATGGCCACGCTGTTGCTCATGGACGGCCGTGCGGTGGCCCAGGGCGACGAGAAGAAACGCGTCTTGGAACGCGTGAAGCTGATTGCGGACCAGACGCTGCAGGAAGAAGGCGCGCCGGGACTGACGAGTAGTCGCAACTGTCACATCATGGGCTGGGAGCTCCCATACCACGGCAGTGCCCAAGAACAGGGCGCACGGGTGCTATCGGCCTCGCTGGCGGGGATGCGAAGCGCCGCTTACGGTTCGCTCAACAGCCAGGAAGAAGACGGCGGCTGGGGCTACTATCCGACCGCGGAGAGACGCGAGCTTGGTGAACCCGGCACGCGGGTGATGGGCATCGCTGGGCGCAACGCTTATATCATGGCCAAATGGGTGGCAGTCAGCGGCGACCCAGTGGTTGAGGCGGGGCTCCGCCGCGCCCTCGAGCACATGGAGCAGTACAAGGTCCCCAGGGGCGCACAGGGCTGGGAATGCCCGATTCTAGAGCCAGACATACTAGCTTCCGCCTATGCCGTACGCGCCTATGTCTGGTCCTACATGGCACTGGGCGAGGACCGGTGGTTGGACCGTGCCCGCTACTGGGCCCGCACCGGTCTGCCCTTCCAGTACGCTTGGGACGATGGTCAACACCCGGGCATGAGATACGCAAGCATCCCGGTCTTTGGCAGCACCTTCTTCCGCCACTCCTGGATCGGCCTGCCCGTGCAATGGTGTGGCCTTGTGTATGCCTATGGTTTGCAGGAACTAATGCGTTTCGACCGCAATGACCTGTGGCGCAAGCAGGTTGAGGGCATCCTGGCCAGCGCCGTCCACCAGCAGTGGCCGATGGACAACGAAAAGCTGGCGGGAAGCTACCCAGACAGCTACGGCAACTGGTTCACGCGGCGCAACGGGGCCTACATCAATCCTGAGAACATCGCGCTGAACGCCCTGGCGCTGCGGGGCCTAGACCCGGGGCTGCGCTCGCAGCGGGCCGAAATCGCAGGCGGTCCCGTGCATGTGACGGCTGCGGGGGACCTGCAGGCCAAGGGCTCTGGCGAGCGTCTCGACGTGCGGGTCAAGTATCTGCCGGGCGAAGTGGCTTATGTGACGGTGGCGCCGGTAAGGGTTGCGCAGGGCCTCGCCGAGCGGATGAGAGAGACGGAAGTGGCGTACAACGAGGAGCTACGAGTGCTTTGTGTGGGTGTCCGGTGCGACGGCCAAGGTGGGGCGCAGTTCACCCTGACAGGGCTGGAGAGGTCTGTGCCGGAGCCTGCTAGGGCGCGCTCGGCCTGGGAGTTCGAGACCGACGCTGAGGGCTGGGAAGGCGCGCACGGGTGCACCGTGAGCAGTGCTGGCGGCCTGCTGAGGATCACCGTTACGGGAGACGATCCCTACGCCCTGAGCGGGCCGGCCGAGATTGCGGCGAACCAGCACAAGAAGCTGCGTGTGCGGGCCCGGCTTACGGGAGGCAAGGGACTGGGGTTCTTCTGGCGCTCAACGAAGTCGCCCAAGTGGGGGCCGGATAAGGAGGTTCAGGTGCTCCTGGAGGCAGACGGTCAATGGCACGAGGTGGTCATCGACCTGAGTGGCCACGCTCTGTGGGTTGGCAGCATTCTGCAGATACGGCTTGATGTAGAGCCGGCCAACGTGGAACCGGGAACAGTGTTAGAAGTGGACTGGGTGAGGCTAGAATAATGGGGAGGTTGGGACTTGGCCTGAGCCCCTAAAGTCTGGCTTGGAGAAAGGCCCTTGTCTCGCGGCCGCACTAGGAGTAGAATAACTCGTGAAAGGTTCGTGTTTTGCACCTTGCAAGGGGAAGCGATTCGGATTAGACTCTTCTCTGAGTGAGGTCAGCAGTACGTAGGACACCGCACGTTAAGTGTGCGGAGAAGGGTAGGGGCGTAAAGGCCACCCACCCAACATCCAAAAAGGAAGGGAGGGACAGACGTGCAGAAGCAGGCCTCGCCAGCGGCGATCGTCATCGCGATCGTCGTGCTGATCGTCGTGCTGTTTGTGATCTACAAGCTGACCCTGGGCAAGAAGGCCCCGGCCCCGGCTCCCCCGGAGGGTGGCATGATGCCCCCGGGCCCAATGCCGGGTGGGGAGGGGGGTGCAGCCCCCGAACCAGCCCCTGGCGCTGAAGGAGCAGCTCCACCAGCACTTGAGGGTGCGGCCCCTGAGGGCGCAGCTCCGGCGGCCCCTGAGGGTGCAGCTCCGGCGGCACCTGAGGGTGCAGCTCCGGCGGCCCCTGAGGGTGCAGCTCCGGCTCCGGCCGCGCCAGAGGGCGGTACCCAGTAGGATCGGTATCGGAATCAGCTATCTAGGGGGTCGGGGCTGGTAAGCCCCGGCCCCTGCGTTTTTGGGCC
>JAKORR010000588.1 GCA_029777735.1 Armatimonadota bacterium
AGTCTGTTCATGAGGTTTTTCTGACCCAGTCGGAACGCTCGGAACTGCTTCACGGCATGGCGCTGCTGCTCGACGAGGACGATGACCGCTTTTTCCTGCTACGCCTGGACCCGCGAGCGCGCACTTATGCCCTGGGACTCGCCTCCCGCCCCAGCGACCCGGCTTACTTCTACGTAGGATGAAATGATGGGTACCCTGTTCCTCGACCGCAGCGATCTCGACGTACGTATGGCAGACGGAGCGCTCGCCCTGTACGAAAACGGCACCCGCACACAAACCGTCCCCCTTCGGCTTCTCGAACGGGTCGTGATCCAGGGCGCCCGCACTCACCTGGACAGCCAGGTTCTCATCAAGCTGGCCGAAGCGGGAATCGCAACCCTGGTTCTCAGCCCCAGGGCCGGTCGTCAGGCCGCCCTGGTGCTCGGGCCCCATCACAACGACGCGGCCGTGCGTCTCGCCCAGGCCCATCGGGTCACCGACTCCGCCTATTGCGCGGCCTGGGCGTTCCAGAAGGTTCGCGCCAAGCTCACACGACAGCACCGCTTTCTGGAAAGAGCCGAAACCCTGCGCCCCGACCAGCGCAAGGCCCTGTTCGATGCCCGCAACGGCATCGCCCACGCACTCTCGCAACTGGAGCCTGACAACAGGCAAGATCAATGCGCCCGACTGCGCGGGCTCGAAGGCAGCGCCGCACGCGCCTACTTTGGCGGATACAAAGCACTCTTTGCGCCACAGCTCGGCTTTACGGGTCGCAACAGGCGCCCGCCCAGAGACCCCGTCAATGCGTGCCTGTCTCTCGGCTACACCCTGCTCCACTTCGACGCGGTACGCGCCGCCCACGGCGCCGGCCTCGACCCTCTGCTCGGCTTTTACCACCGGCCCAGCTTTGGCCGCGAATCCTTGGCCTGCGATCTGATTGAGCCGCTCCGCCCCGCCGTCGACGAATGGCTCTGGCAGCAATTCACGGTCGGCCCCTTGAGACCGGAACATTTCTCACAGGACAAAGGAGCCTGCCTGATCGGCAAGGCCGGCAGGGGCCACTTCTATGCCCTGTGGGAGCGCTTTGCCCCACGGTCGCGCCGCTGGCTTCGGCAATCCTGCCGGCAGCTTGCACGGACACTGCGCGACGAAGGAACCCCGCTGCTGGGGCAGGACGACGAGGACGAGGAGTTCTGACATGGTCATTCGTAGCCAGCCGGCCATTAACACCCCCGAGCGCAAGGCGTTATACCTGCTTGCCAGCATGGGCACGCGTATAGACGCAGGGAGCGACCACCTCCTCCTCAGATTGACGAGCAACCAGCTTCAGCGCTACCCGGCGTCGCGTATCGCCCGGGTCATCTGCAACACCCATGCGCTCTGGAGCGGCGAGGCACTCAAGCTGTGCTTCGCAAACGG
>JAKORR010000589.1 GCA_029777735.1 Armatimonadota bacterium
ACGTTCTACGCCAACGGAGCATTCACCATCGAAATGACCAAAGGGACCTCCTCCTGCGAGGGAAACGGAAGGCTCTATCTCCTGGACTCTGCTCGAGACGAGATCGACTACGAGTACTTCGTAGGGGGTGGATACACCTACATCTCCTACACGCCGGCCTCCTGGGAGCAGTTCTTTCTGCACATTGACGAGCCCTGGGACAGAGTGGGCTGTGACTACCGCTTCCAGATAACCCCGGCGTCGTCGATCCAGGCCGCCCCGGCACCAGCCCCCACAGCTCCCGCGCCGATGACCGGCCTGACCTACCGCAAGACGCGCAAGACAGTAGTGGTCTACTGGCCGGGCATCGCCGGAGCGTCCAGCTACCAGGTACGCGCCCACAAGCGATCGAAGTGGGGAGCGTGGAAGGCAACGGCCAACACGTGGAAGAGCTACAAGCGCAAGAGCATGCCCAAGCGGATGAAGGTTCAGGCCCGAGCCGTCAACGCTGTCGGTGCGGGCGCGGTGCAGACCATCAAGGTTCGGCGGTAAGGGCCTCCAGCTACCCCAACCGCAGGCGTGGCGGTTGAAGAATCTGGTCTTCAGCGTCATCCAGGATCTCTTTTGCTGGCTGTTGTCGAGGCGGACCTTCGGTGCGGCCGACGGACTGGCGCACGCCCCCCGGCGCGGCGATCGCGGGAGATGCCCGGGTTCTTCACGCCGCCCCAGGGAGTAGGCGTCGGCGCGCAAATTCCGGGGACTGTTGGCGGCGTTCCTCCCGATCCGCAATTCCCCACGGCTTCGAGTGCATCTGAGGCAGCGCCTACGAAGCTCTTAGAACAACGACCTCGAAATCCCCACCTGCTCGCGGAACCTGCACACCGCGCCACGAGGCGCGTCCTGCGGCCACGACACAATCTGAAAACGAACATCCAACGGAAGCCATCTCCGACATGCCCGCAGCCTGCGGCCACGCCCTTCAAGTGTCCGGGACGTCGTAAGACACAAAGTGTCCGCTATCACAAGAGACAGCGCATGTTCCTCTGGCCGGGGCCGGTCTAGCTAGGAGTTCTCGAGGGCGCGGTACACCGTGTCGCGGCTGACGCGCAAGGTAGCGGCAAT
>JAKORR010000590.1 GCA_029777735.1 Armatimonadota bacterium
CGGACCCATGGCTGCCAAGCACCGCTAAATCGTACAGGGGAGCCATGGCAGCCAGGGCCTGAGCCGGGCGCCCGCGCTCAATCCTCTTCTCACACTTCACACCCTTGCGTTCGGCCACGCTGGCTACCATGTCCAGCGCTTCGTCACCATGTCGCTCGAGCATGGCTGCCAGAGTATTGGCTATCTCCAGCGTCTCACTACCCGGCAAGGTCTCTCCCAGCAGGCGGGCAAAGGCTCCCTCCACGAGACGCGAGTCCACGACGAAGACCGCCAGTAGTTCGCCCGCCACACTTTGGGCGATATCCGAGGCATATTCGGCTACCACTGGAGTCCAAGCCGAGTTGTCGACCGCTGCTAGAATAGTCTTCACCGTGCTCACCTCTGGATGGTATTTCCCTTAGGCGTGCCTCTCACCTCCGAATTCCTCTGGCCGCGGGCCGCATCGCCGCCTACGGCTTGGGTGCCCAGCCCTTTGTCTGTCTTGCATGACTGCCTCGCCCGAGGATATTCTGTCTGTGAAGCAGTATCACGTTGGGAGGAGGCCACATGGCTCATCAGCTCAACCTCGATCAGGCTCGCGAGCGCGCCGAAGAGCTTCGTAGGCAGATCAACTACCACAACTACCGTTACTATGTCCTCGACAGTCCTGTCATCTCGGATTTCGAGTACGACGCTCTGCTTAATGAGCTGAGGGAGATCGAGGCGGCGTATCCCGAGCTACAGACACCCGATTCGCCCACGCAACGTGTGGGCGCGGCTCCACGCGAAGAGCTGCCTACTGTCCCCCATCGCGTAGCCATGTTGAGCCTCGACACTGTGCTCAACGCAGACGAACTAGGCAACTGGGTGCGAACGGTCCAGCAGGCGGCGGGACGTGAGAACGTCACCTTCACGGCTGAGCCTAAGTTCGATGGCCTGGCAGTGGAGCTAGTGTACGAGTCTGGGGTGTTCGTGATGGCCGCCACGCGGGGCGACGGCTATACAGGCGAAGACGTCACGCCGAACGTAAAGACCCTCCGCCAGGTGCCGCTGCGTCTCATCGAGGGAAACGACGCACCGCCGGCTCCGGCGCTGCTTGAGGTACGCGGCGAGGTTTATATGCGGCTGGAGGACTTCACCAAACTCAATCGACAGCGCGAGGAAAGAGGCGAGCCGGTCTTCGCTAACCCGCGGAACGCCGCTGCCGGTTCGCTGAGACAACTAGACCCAAGGGTCACAGCTTCGCGGCCGCTGAGCATCTTTCTGTACGACGTGGGCGTTGTGGAGGGCTACGAGTTCCCAACACAGACCGATGTGCTTACGACTCTGCCGCGCTGGGGCTTCCCGGTCTGTGATCAATGGCAGCAGGCTGAGAGCTTAGAAGACTTGCTAGCGTACTACGCGTCAATGAGTGAGCGGCGCCAATCCTTACCCTACGAGATTGATGGCGTGGTATACAAGGTCAACGATCGGGCACTCCACGAGGTGCTGGGCGAGCGAACCCGCAGCCCACGTTGGGCCGTGGCACACAAGTTTCCACCCCGACAGCAGACGACAAGGCTGCGGGACATTGTGTGGAGCGTGGGACGTACAGGCCTCGTGACACCTGTGGCGGTACTAGAGCCTGTAAATATCGGTGGCGTCACGGTCAGTCGCGCCACCTTGCACAACCTGGACGAGTTGGAGCGCAAGGATGTGCGCGTGGGAGACTGGGTGCTTGTGCAGCGTGCCGGTGATGTCATTCCTCAGGTAGTTATGGCCATCCCAGAGCGGAGGACTGGCGAGGAGCGCCGCCCCGAGCCGCCCGACCGCTGCCCGGCTTGCGGAGCGCCGACGGTACGGCTAGGCGACCCATACCTTCGCTGCATGAACTTGGATTGTCCTGCGCAGATTCGGGGCCGGATAGAGCACTACGCGTCACGCCGCGCCATGGACATCGAGGGCCTGGGCGAAAAGCTGGTGGCCCAGCTCGTTGAGAAGGGTCTGGTGAGACGCCTGCCTGATCTGTATGACCTAGACGTCGAGACGCTCGCTGGCCTCGATCGAATGGGACACAAGTCCGCCACCAACCTCGTCAACCAGATCGAACGGAGCAAGCGCACGACACTGCCACGGTTCCTGTATGCCCTGGGGATCCTACACGTCGGTGAGGGTGTGGCCAACGCGCTTGCGGAGGCCCTTGGTACCCTCGATGCCGTGATGAACGCCAGCGAGGAGCAGCTTTTGACGATCCCCGGTATCGGGCCGGAAATTGCACGTTCCGTCTGCGAGTTCTTTCACGAGGAGCGCAATCGCCAAACAGTCCTGGATCTGCTTGCCAAGGGGGTCAAGGTGGAGGCTGACACAGCGGCGATTGGTGGCGGCGAATTAGTGGGCAAGACCTTCGTCTTCACCGGCAGCCTTGCAACACTGACCCGAGACGAGGCGGGGGAATTGGTAAAGCAACGAGGTGGCAGGGTCACCGACTCGGTGTCGAGTAAGACCGACTACGTGGTTGTTGGCGAGGCCCCTGGGTCAAAGCTGGAAAAAGCACGCAGGCTCGGCATTACCACCCTTGACGAATTTGAATTCCGTCGTCTGGTGGGGCTAGACTAATCTCGTCCGAGACTCCTTACCCTAGTCCCCAGACCCGCTCTCAGGCAAGATCTCCCTGGGAGGCAGAGATCGCATGTGCGGATTGCTCTCCCTTATCATAGCTGTGCCGCTGCGCAACCCCTCACTGTCTGGCCTGTCCAACCCTTTAGTAGCCTACCAGGATTGAGTTTGTTGGGCTCTTAGTCTATTGGTCGCAGAATGCGACGGAGGTACCGATTTCCAGACGTTGGCCAGGGATCGGGACAGAGTGATGAGTACAGCCTTGATTTCATTGGTAGTGCTGGTCGGCTTGCCACAGGCGTCTAAACCACCGCAGCCGATTGTGGGAGTGGGCCGCGTTCAGAACTTTCTCCTGGAGCTGGGTCCCTTCACACCCAGTTCTGTCTACCCCGAAGGCAAGATATCTGACATATCGGTTCGCGAAGCGCTGCATCTGGCCCTGACTGGCCTGGGCGAGGGACCGGGCAACAAGTGGTGGGCAAAGCACTTCCGTCATTCGGAAACAGTAGGCATCCAGATAGACTGTTCGTGGCCAGCCGTAAGTATGCCCCTGATCGATGTCATTATTGATGAACTGGTAAGAGCAGGGGTTAGCCCCACGCGCATCTATGTGTTTGCTGGCGACGAGCGTGAGCTCTATCGTGCTGGTCTCGTCATACGCAACAGCGGCACAGGACTCAAGGTTGTGGGCACTGCTTCCGAAGGCTTCCGGGGCGGCCTCAGTCGGGTGGTCCTTGACTACTGTGACGCGATCATCAATGTGGCCCGGCTGCATCCTGACTCGCGCATCGGCCTGTGGGGCTGTGTGGCGAATCATATTGTCTGCGTGGACTATCCTGCCCGCATGGCAGCATTGAAGAACCCCGACCTTCTTTGCGAGATCGCGGCCCGTGCCACGGTGCGGCTCAAGACCAGATTGCACCTGCTGGACGCCCTTCAGCCGTCCTATGAGCCACCGCAGGATCGGCAAC
>JAKORR010000591.1 GCA_029777735.1 Armatimonadota bacterium
CACCCCACGCCAGGCGCCCCGGGGCCTGGCAGCGGGAACAAGGCCGTGTAGTGGCAAAATGACCCCCCACATCCTTGATTCCCAAGCCCTCACGCTCACCAACTGTCGAAGTTGGGCTAGGCCTCACTCTTGCCGCATCCCCGTGGGCTGGAATTGATCTCCTGTGTTCCTGAAGTTTGTTCCGCCGGGGCTTCGCAGGCGCTGTGGTCAATGGGGAATGTCCTGCTGCCGCTGTTGGCGCTCGTATTCGAACGCAAAACTCCTTAGAGTCTCCACATAGCCCTCTGGTGTCCCGATGTCGTGCCGAGTGCCCTCGATAACGTACGCAAGGTAGAGAGAATTCTGCCTAAGGATTTCCTGAGCGCTTGTGAGCTGTATCTCCCCGCGCTCCCTCAGATCCTCGCGAAGAAGATACCCAAGCGCCTCGAAGATCTCGGGCGTAAAGACATGCATACCGAAGAAGCATAGATAATGCCCGGTTGGCAATCCGGGCGTCATGAGCTCGCGTTCAGCCACTTCGGGCGATGGTTTCTCGACCAGTAGTTCCACCTGGTACAGACGTGGTCCAAGGGGCTTGCCTCGAGCCGTCCCAAAGAGATGCAGTTGTGAGGCCGGTGTCACGGCCATAGCGGACAGATTGCAGTTGTGCTTTATGGCGGCCCTGATCACCTGGGCCGCACAAGGCTTCTGGGTCGCACTGAGATAGAGGTGGTCGCCAAGCATGAGAAGGAAGGGATCATCGCCCACCCACTCGCGCGCGCAATACACAGCGTGACCATAGCCCTCTGGGCTTTTCTGATAGATATACTCTATCCTTTGCGACATATTGGCTAACACACGTCCCTCACGGAGTGCCCAGTCCTTGTTGGTGAACAACCGCCTTTCGTCCTCGTCAAGCGGCCGGAAATGTGCCCAAAACTGCTGGTCGCTGCCAGGCCTAACAACAATACCTACCTGCTCGACGCCCGCCGCGAGGGCCTCAGCTACGATGATCTGTATCGCGGGGCGTGTAACACCATCTACGTCTACGACTGGCAGCAGTTCCTTCTGGACAATACGGGTTGCCGGGAACTGCCGGGTGCCTCTACCAGCCGCGGTGATCACGGCCTTGCGTACCTGCATCGCCTTCACTCCTGGGCTATCCTCAAGGTAGGAGGTCTTTGATGCGGTGGGCATCGTGGAGGCGGGCACGTATCTGGCCCAGCAGACCCATCCTGGTACCAAAGGGATGTGGTCAAGACTACGCTCATGACTTTACTCCTCGGCTGCACTGTGTGTAATCTTAGTGCAGAGCTCTCTGTGTGGTCCGAGCTGTCACACCGGTCCGCGATACAAGCTGCGGAGAGCTGACGCCAAGCAGCCTTTGCTGCGTTGGCTTTCTAACTATGTCGCCCGCCGTTCTTATTTACATCAGGCTCCTTGGCGGCCGCGGGAAGGGGCTCGCTACTGTTAGGCGTCCGGCTCAGTAGAGGTCCGGACGTCGTCCCGGTTCTGGTGGAGCTGGGCGGGTCTTCTATGTCCATGCCCAAGTTCCTTGTGGATAGGTTTCCTCGCGGCCGGAGGACGCCACGGAGCCTGACAGTTTGGGGTTGGCAGTTTTTGGCCTCGGGTGGCACGGCTTGACGCGGAAGGCCTAGGGCTGGGATTCACGCGCGAGTCGAGCCTGGTGGTCCTCCGCGCCCGAGCCGGCTGGCTCGTAGCGACGCCGTGAGCTACTAGCTGAGTCTTTGCACACCGAGCGGGCTCGTGCGGCAGATATGGATCTCGCCGGCGCGCGAAATTGTGTTGAGCTACATTGACCTGGCGTCGGCGGCAGGCGCGGCAGACGCTACTGCAAATTCTGTCCCAGTAGCGTTCGGCGGCCGGGGGAAGGAGGGCAACACTAATTGTTCTCCACCGTTGGCAGGGATGCGGTGGCAGTGTACAATAACGCGGCGCGGGAACCTCGAAGTAGGTCCGCAGCGTTTCTTTGGAAACAAGGCTACTGCATCTCTGGTTCTGCGGCCGGGCGGCGGACAGCTGTGAGGCCTCTCTTCTGGGCCGAACATATCTGCGTCGCCCGACGGTGTTCTGTGGGGTGCCAGAATGACCGCCGCGGGTCCGGCGGCGGGGGGTGATGGACTATAGCTCTCGCCATTAAAATGGAAGGCTTGACGAAGATCTACGAGCTTGAATGGGGGCGTAGGCACGTGGGTGTCGAGGATCTTACCCTCGAGGTGGAAGAGGGGCAGATCTTCGGCCTCGTGGG
>JAKORR010000592.1 GCA_029777735.1 Armatimonadota bacterium
CCCGCTCACGGCCTTTGAGGGCACCGCGGATCTTGGTGCAGCAGCCGTCCAACTCATCCGCTCGGCACGCGCCGCGGAACGGATCGACAACCTCCTGGGGCCCGAGGACGCAAAGCCCTCTCCCACCCACCGCATCCCCGAAACTGACCAGCCTGAGGTCCAAGCACACGACCTGGCAGTTGGATGGCCGGGTCGTCCCACCGCGCTTGAAGGCGTAAACCTAGACCTCTCCCCCGGTAAAGTCGTGGCAATTGTCGGTCCGTCGGGGATTGGCAAGTCCACACTGCTCTATACGCTGGCGGGCATGCTGGAGCCCAAGGGTGGGCAGGCCGACTTGAATGGGGTTGAACTGTGGGGTGGCGACCGAGACGAAGTCACGCACAACGTGTCACTCACAACTGAAGATGCGCACGTCTTCGCAACCACTCTCTATGAGAACCTGCGCGTCGCCAGAGGTGACCTGACTCGTGATGAATGCAAGGTGCTTCTGGGCCAGGTCGGTCTTAGCGACTGGCTAGGCTCCCTGCCGAACGGCCTCGACACTCTCCTGGGCGTCGGCGCAACCTCCATATCGGGAGGAGAACGCCGCAGGCTCCTTCTGGCTCGCGCACTCGCGTCCCCCGCGCGTCTACTCCTTCTTGACGAACCCGGCGAACACCTCGACGCGCAGACCGCCGACTCAGTCCTCAAGTCATTGTTCGAGGGCGGAGGCACCAACCGCGGCCTCGTCGTAGTGACCCACCGACTCACGGGCCTTGAGGCAGCGGATCAGGTGATTGTTCTACGCCCCGCCCTCAGCCGGGAGAAGTCCGCAACAGTCGGCGCAAACGGCACCCACGCGGAGCTCCTTGCCAGTGTTCCTGACTACCGTTGGGCAGCAGAACAGGAGCGCGCATAGTGCAAGACCCACTACAGCAGTGGTTTGACGCCATCTACCTTTTCACGAAGCCACTGGTTGAAGATCCCGACGATGACGACGGTGAGGCCCTCACACTGTTCGCGCAGCAGGCCCTCGCGGCGTCCAACTCGAAGTCAGCGGCTGTTTTTATGCCGACGGTTGGTGGTGTGTGGCTCTGTGAGGCCGCAGCCG
>JAKORR010000593.1 GCA_029777735.1 Armatimonadota bacterium
GCCCTCGAGCGATACGGGCAGGTCAGCCGCCTCGCCCCGGCCGGTGCGCTGGATCCCGAACAGGTCGTCCAGCACGCCTGGTGTAACTGGCTTGCAGTGGTCGTCGTAGATTCCAGGCCGCACGTCGGCGATCACTGTGCCACCCCGCTCCGCGAAGCGGCGGATGGCCTCTGCCTCCTCCGGGCCAATCGCCTGCGTCATCGGCAACAGAAGAACCTTGAACTCCCCTGGGTCGAGCGCTCCGCGCTTGATCATAGCACTGGTTAGGTAGCGAAAGTCGAGGCCAAGGTCGTAGGTTAGCTGGACCCACAAGCGATGCGTCGCCTCGGTGGACACGAAGGACGGGCCGTTCTCTAGTCGAGACGACAGCGCCGACGGGAGCGAGTAAAAGATTGCGACTCCGCTGTGCGCCATGTTCGATTGCAGCAGCAAGTCACCTAGGCCTTGGCGAACCGGTGCCATCTCTTCGGCCAGTTCGGCTGTGGCGGGCCAGAAGTCAAGTGTGGGTCTGAGATAGCCCCGGAAAGCACCGATACCGTCCCACATCCAGAACCAGATGCTGTCCATCCCCTTCATGACCATGCGCCAAGCAGCGTCGGACAAAGCATCGGCGGTCTTGCTGTAGCCCATCCAGTTCGAACGCACGAAATCGCGCGGCGCGGCAGATCTGATGATATCGTCACCTAGACCTGGGTAGGGCCCATAAAAAGTGTTGATACTCAGAATGGCGTCATAGTCATCGCCAAAGCCCCCGGTGCCCTCGAAGCCCGTCAGGCTCTCCGGGTCCAGCCGCCGATACGCCTCCACGAACCGCCCGGAAAACTGCATGAGGTTGTATCGGGCGAAGGCCTGCCTGTCATACCAGCGCGGGTAGCTGGTCTTCAGTGCGGCCGTCTCCATGTTGTCCTTCGGGTCCAAAAGGTTTACCTCGTCAAAGGACTTGTACTCTGTGCCCCACGAGGTGTTGAGCTTCTCGATGGTCCCATACTGCGCCGCCAGGTAGCGGCGATACGCCGTGATGCACGAAGGATGTACACAGCAACCAAGAGTCACGCCCTCGTCTCCCAGGGAATACACAAACACCCCCTGCTCGCGCAGGTTCTTCTGGTTGTCCACAATGCCCTGGACGTACTGGGTGACCGCGGGCTCATCGTTCCAGCACACGGGCTTCATGTAGCCCTTCTCGTCCTTCTCGTCCAGGATCCGCGTGCTATATGGCACGAGCGAAGCGTCGCATGCGCGCAGCGCCGGCGGTTGCTGCACGTCCTTGCCTTGGCTGCCAATGAGCGCAATGTTCATCCCGGCTTCCTGCAGCTTGCGCCAAGCATAGTAGCCCAGCACGTCGTTGGGCGCGTCCCACATCACGAAGTTCATTTGGCCGTGGCGGCGCTTGGGCACCGTAAAGGAGGCATCCTTCATCTCCACTTCCTCACCCGCGCTCACCAGGACGGCCTCGGCGCGCATGAGAATCGTCGAAAAGCCATCGGCCCGATACTCGAAGGGATACTCGATCTTGTCTGCAGTTATAGGGAAGTCCTGCTGGCTGAGTACGCGATCGTAGGAGTCCCGCAGGCGAAGGCGCACCGTGCTCCCGACCGGGGGCGTGCCGCGCAAGGTTATCTTGCCCGTCATGGTCTCGCCGCGCTCGACAAAACTGCGGTCCATGACCACCGATTCCACACCAAAATCGCTCGTGACCGTGAAGGCCCTAGCCCCAAAGCCTTCCACTCCCCGCGAGCTCTTCACCACCACGTCCAGAAAGTAGTCATCGGCGCGGAGGCGTGGCAAGGATACCGAAACCTGCACGGGCTGGCCTGGGACCACCGCCGCACGGGCCTCGCCCAGGCTTTTCCTCCAACCGTCACTGGCGCGGCGCACCTCCGTCGTCACGATGACTTGCAGCGGTCGCGGCGACGTGTTGGTAAGGGTTACCGTGGCGCGCCCGGCCTGGGCACGATCCACACTGGACGAGCCTTCGGCGATCGCTGGGTTAACACTCACCTCCGCCTCCCGCGAAGCAGCCCACAGCAGCGCTCGGCCTGCCACCAGTGCCCAGTAGTCATACTCCGCCAGTCCCCGCCAACTGAAGGAGTGTCTCGCGGTGACCGCATGAGCCTCGTACTTGAGCCACACACCGCGCCCATCCCTCATGCGATAGGCCGTCGTGTACTCTGTAGGAGGCTTGCCGTCAAGGACAGGCACACCATCCACTAGAGGCGCTGGCAGAGGATCAATACGGCGCTTGGTGGTCATGTATTCACAAGGCGCGGGCCCACAGCACACCAGTCCAGCTCCCCCAGCGACCTGCTCCAAGATAAGATACTGGATCTTCGCGGGCAACCTCTCCATTGGAAAACCGCCCACGACGTAAAGCTGATAGGGCTTGGCCAGCAGGCGCTCGGCGCGCTCCTCTCCCAGCTTGCCTCCGTGGAAGGCCCACTTCCGTGGGTCGCCTGAGCCGCCGAAGAGCACTGCATCTCCTCGCAGATCGAACCGCTGACACAACTCGACGACGTCGCGTAGTCGTGTGCCGGGGTCATCCCAGGTCCCCCCGTAAGGGCCCGAGTAGATGAAGAACAGGGCGCGGACCTCTCCGCGGGCGTATCCGCGCCCCCAAGCCTTATGGGGCGTCACAAGATCCGAAGCGAGGGAATGGTTCTCCTCCAGCTCGCCTCGCGCCTTATCGTCCTGCTGGGCTTGGGTCTGGCACACAAAGGTTGTCGGGAGACAAATCACTAGTACAAGCACCCATCTGGTCATGTCCAACTCCAACACCTCCCATGGCGCAAAGGGCCGAAGACACCTCCACCCTCCGGCTGGGCTGCTCACCGCCGTGCCCCTAGTCACTGCGAGACTTCTTCACGCGGAGAGACACAGTTCCTCCTCAGGATGGATACCGAGGCAGGAGAACAGTACGCACTCGGCGAACAGCGCAGAGCTGTCGCCCACCCTTGCCTGACCCAGAGGTCACGGCTGACAGCCACTCTGCAAACCGCTGGAGGTCATCATGCTTATCGGCTGGTCATCCATCGACATCACCCCGTCGCGCCCTGTGGTGCTGCGCGGCCAGTTCCACGCCCGAATCTCCCAGCGCATCAACGATCCCCTAACGGCGACCGTGCTGGCCCTCGAGGGCACCGATGCCCGCGGTGGCTCCCACCAGGTTGTCATGGTCTCCTGCGACCGGGTCAATGCTCCCAGCGTAGTCGTGGCCCGTCTGGCCGAAGCTGTCGCGCCGAGAATCCCAGACTTTGATGTGAACCTCCTGTTCGTCAACGCAACCCACACCCACACTGCACCCGAGATTGAGGAGGGCCATTATCCCGAGCAAGATCCCAATGTGATGACTCCTACCGAGTACCAAGATTTCTTTGTCGAACGCGTGGCGAACGCCATTGTCCAGGCTTGGCAGGGAAGGACCGAAGGCAGTGTCAGCTGGGGCTACGGCCACGCCGTCGTCGGCCACAACCGCCGCATCTCCTACGCAGGCGGCCTTGCGCGTATGTATGGCCCTACCAACCAGCCGGACTTTGAGTCGGTCGAGGGCTACGAGGACCACGGCGTGGACTTGCTGTTCACTTGGGACACCCGCAGCGACCTCACGGGCATGATCGTCAACCTCGCCTGTCCATCGCAGGTGACCGAAAGTGAGTACTATGTCTCCGCCGACTTCTGGCACGAGGCACGCGTCGAGATTCGGCGACGCCACGGCGAGCAGGTCTTTATCATGCCTCAGTGCAGCGCTGCGGGCGACCAGTCACCCCACCTGCTACTGCACAAGGCCGCAGAGCACAACATGTTGCGCCGCAGGGGCTTGACCGAACGCCAGGAGATCGGGCGCCGCATAGCCAACGCCGTGGACGATGTGCTCCCCTTGGCACGCGAGGAAATATGTTCCGGCCTACCTCTGGCTCACTCAGTGCGCGTCATCGCGCTCCCCGTGCGCATGGTCACGAGAGCCGAGTACGAGGCTGCCTCCCGCGAATACGAGCGCTGGGAGCAGGAACGCCCCGCCCCGGACGACGTGACCGCCACTTCCTGTCGCTTCGTGATGATGAAGCGCTACGAGCGCGTAATGAAGCGCTACCTGGAGCAGGAGCAGAACCCCGTCTACGACACGGAAGTGCACGTCGTGAGGCTAGGGGACGTGGCCTTCGCCACCAATCCCTTTGAGCTGTTCCTGGACTTCGGCCTGCGAATCAAGGCGCGCAGCCAAGCGCTGCAGACCTTCATCGTGCAACTGACAGGGACGGGCAAGAACGCCATCTCTTGCTATTTACCCACGGCGAAGGCAGTGGCGGCGAAGAGCTACGGCGCCGAGGTGGCCGACAATGTCGTTGGGCCGGAGGCCGGCCAACTCCTTGTCGACCGAACTGTTGAAATGATTAATGCTTTGTGGCCTGAGGCAACTTAGGCAGACGGTTCTGTGCCCATGGTGGCTTCGCTAACTGCCCGGCGGTAGGCCCGCGACAAGAGCCGCGTCATGGCGCCCGGGCCTTGCGGGAGGGCCTCCCCGCCAATTCGCCTCACCGGCGCGATTTCCATAAGAGAATTCGTCACGAAGGCCTCTGCCGCCGCTTGCACCTCTGTCAGCGACACGGACTGCTCACGCGTCGCCAAGCCGTTCTGCGCCGCCAACTCCAGTACTAGCGCTCGCGTGACGCCAGGCAGCAGACCGTCCTCCGCCGGCGGTGTGACTAATTGCCCCTCGGCCGATACCACGAACAGATTCGACACGGACCCCTCAACCGCCCGGCCGCGGCAGTTGAGCAGCAAGGCTTCGTCACCGCCCGCGCGGCGGGCGAACTCCCGGGCCCGCAGACAAGTCAGGTAGTTAGCAGATTTCAACCCCACGACTGGATCTTCCGGGCACCGCCGCCAAGGTGCAACCACCAGGTCCACCCCCTCTTCGTACCACCGTGCCGGGTACCCGGCGAAGGCCCGCACCGAGATCGTCAGCGTGGGA
>JAKORR010000594.1 GCA_029777735.1 Armatimonadota bacterium
CACACCCGCCCACAAACAGCAGCAGAGCGCCACCCACAAGAACCAAGAGCACGATAACAACTAGGCCCTTTGTCTCTAAGCGCAACAAAATGCCTCCTTCTCAGCCATCGTTCAGTCCAATGTCCTTCGGCCAACCTGCACCCCCAGGCCTCGGCTATTCTCGAAGTCACCGTCCATGCGCTTCTCGGTGTGTAGCTGAACTCCTCTGCCCCCACAGCACCTCCAGTGGGAGGCCCCGTCGGCCGGAGGTGCTTGTCTCGCTGGCGCGAACCACGCTTAGTCCCAAACCAGTGGTTGCGGCAGGGCCGCAGCCTAGTCTGGCGACGTTTACTACAACATCGCCCAGGAGCTCACAAGGAGAGGAAAGGCCGTGCCAAGGATACTCTGCGACTGGCATATCCATACCCGCCGTTCACCCTGCGGACACCCTGGCGCCAGCTACGCCGGTATGGCGGAGGGAGCCAAGGCCTCGGGTGTGCGATGTTTCGGCTTCACTGACCACTTGCACTGTCACAGGAACTTGCCCGAGCTGCGGGCCGCCCGCGCGGAGTTCGACGCCCTTGCCGACAGAGACGGGTTGCACTTCGGCGTCGAGGTGAGCTGCCTGCGCGTGTGGGACATCGAGCAGAACGAGGCGGCTGGTGATGACGCGCACCTCTACGGCGTCTGGCAGGGTGGCCCTGCAGACGGACCGCTCACGATATACTGGCCCGACGAGATGGCAGAGCTGGCCCCCGAGTATGCTGTAGGCGGCGCCCACTGGCCGCTGGGTGTGCCACTAGAGCAGGTTGCGGTCATTAGGTCCTACCACCGCCAGCAGATGTACCTGGCCGAGCGTCCAGAGGTCACGATTGTCGCCCATCCGTGGTGGTGGATGGGCCACTGGCAGACTGCGGATGGCCGCTACCCAGACCTGCCGTGGCTTGGCAACTTCACGGTAGTCCCGCAGTCCATGCACGGGGAGTTCGCCGCTGCGCTACGGGAGAACGATACGTATATGGAGCTCAATGCCGAGGCGATCTTCCTTAATGGTAGCTATCCCGAAAACTTCAAGTG
>JAKORR010000595.1 GCA_029777735.1 Armatimonadota bacterium
ATGAGGGAGAGGATATCGGCTGTGAAGTGTGGGTAGCGAAGATCCAAATGCTTGAGGGCCGCCACACGTACCTCAGGCGATGCCTGGCGAAAGAGCTCCCAGCACAAGCCCAACTGAGCACCCAGATCCGCTGGCGTCTTTTGGCCGGCCACTGCGCCAAGGGTAGTACCCAACGACAACGTCAGGAGGAGAACCGGTAGCCACAGGTTAGAGACCCGCGACGTCGCCATTGTCGGCCAGAGGGCTGGGCGCCCTAACCTCCGTGGGTTGAGAGGAGAACTGGTGAGCAGCCCAGTAGGCTCCATGCTCGGCCACGATGTCCGCTACATACCTGTCGACAAGCGCCGTGGCAATCATTCCTGTCACTATGGCTCCAGCAGCCACAGTGTCGCCGGCGTTTGGGACCGCGTAGTGCGTGTCACTCAGAACTGCCTCAGGCATGCCCGCCCTTGGCGACGGCAGCTCCACGCTGCCCCGTGCAGCCCAGCCGGGCTCCGCAATGGCTGAGGCCCTGGAGGCGGCTGCCCGCACGACGTCGCTCACGGGAGCGGGAGCAAGGACAGCTCGACCCACGGCGGTGGTCTTATTGTTCACAGCTGCGACAACGCTACTGCGCTCGTGCGACTCCGTGAGACGTCGCACCGGGGCCACGTGGCGTTGCCTCCAGACCAAAGGGCGAGGCTCCAACGCGGGTGCAGAAGAGAAGGATCGCCCCGACTGTCTCACAAGGTGTAGGGAATGAGCTGTTAACTGGGCGCCAGCGGCGACGCGCTGGCGGCGCGGCCGTTCGGTTGTAGCGGTGACCATGCGCGCGCTCAGGACGACTAACAACAGGACTGCGGCGGCAACAGCGCCCGCATAGGATACCCGCATGTACACCAGCCGCCTGCCGATTCGCGGTGCCCTGTCCATCCCCGCCGAGAAGAAACAAACACCCTTGATGTAGTCCGCCAGCCCGGGTGGAACGCTCGGGGCGCCGAAACTCGCCAGCAGACCAGGTAGTCTGCGCATGTCCCGGAGGTAATTGCGGCAGGAGCAGCAGGCCAACATGTGACGACCCAATCGGGCCCGTGCACGCACGTCGAGAGTCCCTATCAGGAGTTCGTGTATTCGCTCCTGGGCCCATACACACTCATTTTGGGCACCCGGCAAAGGACTCACCATGGCAGCCTTTTTAGGGCACAGTCCCGCAGTTAGGGCAAGCCTCTTGACCGGCTTGGGCTGACACGCATGTTGCCGTGCAGATACTGCTCGAAGACCTTGGCGAAGGCAGCTCTCGCCCTTGCAAGGCGCGACTTGACGGTGCCGAGGGGACATCCGAGGACCTCAGCTGCCTCTTCGTACGGTAGTCCCTCAAGGTCGACAAGGACAATGACAGCACGATGCTTTGGAACCAGTTGCGCCAGGGCCTGGTGGACAGCGCGCCGCAACTCGTCTCGCTCGACGAGAACCGCTGGCGCGTGGCTGTAGTCCAGGAGAAGGCGATCCGCGAGGCCCCGGTCGGTGTCCTCCAGCTCATCCAGAGACGGACCCTGGAAAGCGGCACGACGTCCTCGTCGGCGGAGTTCGTTGATCGCGCTGTTGACGGCAATCCGGTACAACCAGGTGCGGAAGCTGGCTTGCCCATGGAACTGGAAACGACGGAGGGCGCGCAGCCCACGCACGAACACGTCCTGAGTAAGATCCTCGGCATCGCTAGGGCCGCACATACGGTAGATGATGCCGAAAACGCGAGCGTGGTATCTGTCGATGAGCTGCGCATAGGCAGTCCCGTCACCACTTTGAGCCGCTTCGACAAGAACCCTTTCGTCTTCAGCGTCCTCGTCGAGCGTGTCCAGCTCTACAAACGCATCGTCCTGCGAGGAGTTCCGTGCGTTTACCATGACCTTCCTGGGACTTACCAGTCGCAACCTGAGTTAAGTACCAAATAAAAGTATATCAGCCTATGCTTCTATTCTGCAACCAGGAACCAGGGATCGGAAGTATACACTTCCCGCAGGATAGACTTGGCCAGAGGGCCGGGGCGGCCGGTAGCCGGCGCTGTCGCGCAGGAATGAGCCCGTGCAGGTGGCCGGTTTGCCGTGGAAGTGGGCCAAGATAGGCTTTGGAGCCTAGCTGGGTGTTAGCTGCCCTGTGATTCCTGCCCTGGGCCCTCACGACGGCCTTCTGGCGGCGGAAGATTCATCCTGCGGGAACCGAACACTCCCCCAGGGATCTAAGCCGTTGACAATGCACAGGCCGGAGGGTAGGATAAGACAAGGCTAAACTTGTGTATTCTAAAGGCCCAGGAGTGGGCCGTTTTTTTTGGCCAAGGAGTGGGGAGAATGCCAGTCACAGCGGTAGTGGGTGCTCAGTGGGGCGACGAGGGCAAGGGCAAGATCACCGACCTTATAGCCGCAGAGGCATCAATCGTAATTCGCTACCAGGGCGGCACTAACGCTGGCCACACAGTCAGGGTGGGCGACGAGCTGTTTAAGCTGCATCTTATCCCGTCTGGGATCCTCTACCCGCACGTGACCTGCCTGATGGCTGATGGCACTCTTATCGACCCTGTTGCCCTGGTGGATGAGATCTTGAGTCTGCAAAGCCGCGGAGTGGTTTGTGACAATCTTCTCATCAGCGGTAACGCTCACGTCATTATGCCCTACCACGTCTTACTGGATGGGCTGTCCGAGGAGAACGTCCCCCAGCGCATAGGGACAACC
>JAKORR010000596.1 GCA_029777735.1 Armatimonadota bacterium
CCCGTGCGGGTCTATGTCGATACACTGGCTCACCGACCGCCCGAGGGCCTCTATAACTTCAATACCTTCTCGCTTGCGGGCGAGCAACTCCTGCGCACCGCGGGCCTACGCGACGACGACCACTACATTGAGGCCCATCTCCCCCACCATCGACGCCGCTTCACCGACCTGGGGCTGTATTGCGACCCCGACGCGGCCGTGGTGTACGACTGGGTGCCACGCTGCAACCTGACAACCTTGATAGAGGCCGGCTTCGCGGGTGCCGGGGCGCAGCAGATCAGCGACCTGTTGCGACAAGGCGCCCTTACTCAACTGCTGCTCCACAATCCGCAGGGCTTGGGCTGGTTCGGCGGTCGTAGTAACCAGTACCTGTTCAACGAGATGCAGCTTTGCGTGATCTGTGAGTACGAGGCCACGCGCTGGCAGCCCGAAGACAAGGCCGTGGCCGGTATGTTCCGACGCGCGGCCCGCCTGGGCCTGCGGGCGGTGCGTTCGTGGCTGCATCTCGATCCGCCTCGCCACATCAAGAACGCCTTTCCTCCGGCAGTCGGCTGGGGCTTTGACACCTACGGAACCTACGCGGTGTACCTTATGCTCGCGGCTAGTCTGATGACCTTTGCCTATCACTACGCGTCGGATGACATCGAGGAGGCGCCCTTGCCGTCGGAGATCACCGCCTATGCCATGGATCTCGGGCCCGCCTTCCACCAGGCCGTAGCCCACAGCCCCTGCGCCAACCTCCAGTGGGACTTGAAGGCGAATCGGGGCTACGACGCGACAGGGCTGGGACGGGTGCTCTGGGCCGGGGCGCCGCTTCAGTTGAGCCTGCTCGCGCCCGCCCCAGGCAATCCCAGTTATCTGCTCGCCTCCTGGCTGCGGCCCGCGGGTGAGAAGCCGCGTCGTGGCTTCCAGGTGCTCAGGGCTGCCGCCGCGAGCTGTGCCTGGCAGGTGGGCGAGGACGGAGACTGGCAGCGGCTGGCCGAAAAGCAGCCCGAGAGCTACAACTTCACACAGGAAGAGACGGATGAGGGCCTCCGTGTGACGATCGTCTGGTCGGTCGACGGCGGCGAAGTCCGTAGCCTCTTCCTGCTGCGCGACGACGACCTGGCCGTGACCTGGGAGGTGCCCGGCGCATGGCGCGTAAGAGCCGAGTGGCCGCTGCTGGTAACCGACGGCCTGGCAAACCCGGAAGTCTCGACCGAACCTGCGGCTCTCGTGCTGCGGTGGGACGGCTGGCAGATGCGGGTGGAGGGCCAGAAGGGATCCCGAGCCTCCATCGCCTTGGGTGTGGTAGCCAACCGCAACGGACTGTATCACCTGGGCCTTCTGGAGGCCGAAGGAAACAGCCTTACGCTGCGCGCAGGAGTTAACAGGCTTCGGTGAGAGAAACCTACCGCGCCGCGCGACTCGTGGGCGGGTAGAGGATCAGGGACTAGGTTGCAGCGCGGCCTACCACTTGCTTCCTGCCACGAGGTGTTATCAACATGATCGACCCGCCCCTGCCCGGAGCTAGTATCGAGACAGGCCCCAGCGATTGGCAGATTCTGCAGCAGGAGACCAACGGCGTGGCGGCGTTGGAACTTGCCGGGGTTCACAGGACCGACGCGCCCGAGTACCGCGTGGAAGTCCGGGTGGTGTGCGAGAGCAACGGTGCGCCGGTGAGCGCGGCGCTCGACTGGCAGCCAGCGCAACTGTTGCCTGGCAACCGCTGGCGGATGACGCTGACAGGCCTGCCTGCTGGAGGCCTATACCGGGTGGAGACCCGCGTGTGGCGAGACCACTGCGCTGACACGCGCCCCATGCGCGGCGACTACCTCCATCACCTTGGCGTCGGGGACCTATGGGTTATCGCCGGGCAGAGCAACGCCTCGGGCACAGGGACAGG
>JAKORR010000597.1 GCA_029777735.1 Armatimonadota bacterium
CAACCGATCCGTTCTCACCCGTCTATGGTCGAGTCATGTACGCACAGGGCGGAGCACAGATCAGGGTTGAAGGAATCAGTGAGCGTGATCAGGTGGGGGAACTGGCCAAGCTGGCTACCTTTCTCGGCTATCGCTTAGAGATCATCCCTCCCACTGAGGCGGCGGAAGCAGGTAGCGACAGCACAGTCGCCTTCCTCGGGCACAGGTCCCCGGACCGATGGCTCACTGACCTAGCTGCCAGCCTTGTAGCGGTGGAGTCCGTCACAAGGGACCTCGCGGTCGACACCATCCTGGAGCAAGTCCGCAAGAAGATCGAGGGCTGGCACTTCGGCCCCCTGGACAGGAAGCCCTCGGACAGTCGACCGTTTGGCGCTGGGCACGTGGAGGGACACTGAGCAGTGGTCGCCGTTCAGGAGTTCGCCCAAGCCTGGCACCGGTTGGTGTTCGACAACGAGATCGCTGAAGCTTGGCGCCAGATGGAGGGTGACTTCCGTCGAGTCGTGGCCCAGACCGCATTGGGAGCGGCGCGTGCTCGAGGGGAGGCAGTGGACCTTGTTGTGGAGGATCTTGCGGTGGCGGAGCCCCAGCGCCCCGATGTGGACGAGTTCTTTGCGGTGGCCGGTCGCATGCTGGAGGAAGCCTGCGTCGCGCCCCCTGAATTGGTTTGGCCCGGTCGGACGGTGCGATTCGAAGCACCGGCCCTTGAGGTGGTACGTCTCTACCTCCTCAGCGATCTCGCCATGGGCCCGGGTGGCGCCCGCTACCTGCCGGATGGCCAATCGGCCCGGGCGCTGACCCTCATCACTTCGTTTCATGGGCCGGGTGTCCTACGCATAGCCGGGGTAGGCCGCCTGATGGCTCCTGGATGGCCACCCACAGTCTGGTGGGAGCCGCCTGCGGAGGTATAGGGGCGTTCCCCAGCTGACCTATCTGTTGCACGAAATGCGCGGCCTCCGTCAGGGGGTCTAGCCAGGCTCGGTGAACCCTGAAGGGTGGCTATTGGCCGGACCTGCCTGCGGTCAACCTCGCAACGAGTCGTTCAGGAGCACGCTCGGTTGTACGGCCGGAGCTGCTGGACCAGCGGCGCCATGAGACTCAGACAGCGACTCGCCCGATCAAGGCGAGGACGCCAGCCGGAACGCGCCTTCGACCCTGGGGTGCGCCGGTAAGCCCGCTTCTGCAGAGTTCCTCAAGAGATAGGGCAGCCCGTTGCTCGTCGGTGAAGGTACGCACCAGGCGTAGGC
>JAKORR010000598.1 GCA_029777735.1 Armatimonadota bacterium
CACTGTGGGCGAGCGCGACGAGGCCAGGATCGTCAAAAACGCAGGCGAGGCCAACGATAGGGACGGTAAACGCCGTGGTCGCCTTTTCATCATGGGCGTAGGCTACGACGTGAATACGCGGCTCATCGATACGTTGACCGAGGGCAATGGCGGCGCTAGTGGCTATGTGCTTCCCAACGAGGACCTGGAGATCGCTATCTCCTCGCTCGTGGACAAGATCGGCCACCCGGTGCTGACGGACCTATCGGTCAAGTTCGAGGGTGCTGAGGTCCACGATTTGCAGCCCGCCCAGGTGCCCGACCTCTTCCGTGGCGACCAGCTTTCGCTCGTAGGTCGCTATGTCAAGGAAGGAAAGGCCCGCGTTCGGATTGAGGGTCTATTGGCTGGTTCCGGCAAGCGCTCCTGGGAGTGGAGCTTGGACCTGCCTGGACGCCAGGAGGAGAACGACTTTCTTCCAAGGCTGTGGGCCACACGACAAGTGGGCTATCTGCTCGACCAAATACGACTCCAGGGTGAAGATGAGGAGCTAAAGAGGGAGATTGTGCGGCTGGCACTCAAGTTCGGGATCGTGACGCCCTATACTTCGTACCTTGTCACCGAAGAAGAACCGCAGCTGGCCGCCAACCGGCCGGGTGTGCGGGCTGCGATACGCGACGTTGGCGGAAGTGCCGGCGGCGAGGCAAAGCCTGGGGCCACAGGTGCCTTTGGGATGCCTGGAGCTCCAGCTGTGGCAAGGGCACGCGAGGGCCTGGTCGGTCAGCCGACAGGCCCGCAGGCCATCGACGCCGCCACCACCACAGCAGCCATGCGCAAGACAAGTGTGGCCACAGCCGGTGCCGAAGCGGTGACAAATGCCAAAGACTTGGCGGGCAAGATCTTTTACCTGGACGGGGAGAGCGGGTACTGGGTAGATGTGGATTACACCGACGACCTGAGAGAAGTGACGGTCAAGTACTTGAGCGACGTGTACCTGAAGCTGTGTCGCGCGCGGCCGGATATCGCTCGGTGGCTCGCTGCTGGCGAGAAGGTGAAGGTGCGTCTGGGAGACGTGGGGCTTGTCGTAGCTGAAGATGTGGCAGACAATATCACTGATGAGCAGATCAACACTCTCGGGCGGTAACGGACACAGGAAGCGGGCGCCGTGGGACGGCAGCAGGTTGGCGGACCTGAGGTATGCTAGTTGGTTGCTCTTTGCCGTACCGCTGGCGACTTTGGTTCTCATGAACGCGTGCTGTCTGGCTAACGAGGCAGCCACGCCGACCGTGTCCAAGCTTGCCTGGCTTAAAGTTGCTGTGGTTGACTTCAATGAGCTGGGTGGCTACACGGGGCGCTGCCTGGGCCTGCGCTGCGCTGAGGCGACTCAGCGCCTGCTGGAGACGGCTGGTCGCTGGACGATGGTGCCGCGCGAGGATGCCGTGGCTGCCCAAAGGCAAGCGGGCGTACGGCCTCCCTTCGAAGCCTCGCAACTCCAGCGGCTTGCCGATGCCCTGCGGGCCGAGTTGATCGTCTCAGGCGTGATTGCACGTGTCAATCTTGACCACCGACGAGGCTCAGTCGCCCTCCGCGTGCGTGTGGAGGTTACTGAAGGCAGGTCGGGCGAGCTGGTGATGGCGGCGAACGGCGAGGGAGTGGCGCAGGCGGACCGCGCCAACCCGCGGCCAACCGACGACCTTGTCGAGGAAGCACTGCAGATAGCCTGTACGGGCGCAGTCAGATCGCTGCTGGCCACGCCGCCCCTCGAGGGCAGGATCCTGGCTCGCACCGGAACCGACGAGTATCGGACCGACCTGGGCAAAAAGAGCGGGCTGGCCAAGGGCCAGCGTGTTCTGATTGTGCGCCAGGAGGGCCAGGAGAACAGTATCGTCGCCGTAGGGCTTGTCCGCGACGTGAGGGATGACCATTCGGTCATTCTGGATCTGTCTCGCTCCGAGGCGCCCCGACTGAGAGACGCCGTCGTGGCACCTTGACCCGACCGACGAAAGTTGATGGTGCAGCCGCAGTGGGCTCTCTGGTGGCCGGTCCTAAGGGGTCCCCACAGCCCAGGGGGCCTGCCCAGACCTGTCGTTGCCTTGCCCCAGGCCTCCCGGTATGATTCGCCTAATGCTGGATGCTACTTCAGTAGAACGTCTTCTGACGACGCCCTGGCGTGTCGAGGTACGGGGCGAAGTGACCTCCACCAATGACCTGGTACGGGACGCTGCTCGTGTCGGCGCAGTCGAGGGTCTTGTCATCACCGCCGAGAGCCAGACTCAGGGCCGAGGTAGGTACGGTCGTCCCTGGGCAGACATTCCGGGGCGCTGCCTGCTCTTCTCTGTGCTCCTCAGGCCACCCACAAAGAACGTGGCTCCCCTGCTGGGTCTGGCAGCCGGTGCAAGC
>JAKORR010000599.1 GCA_029777735.1 Armatimonadota bacterium
ACCAGGGTAGTCTTCTCCGGATCTAAACCCAAACGGGCGGCCGCCGCAACGCGCACAGCGCGTGCATCCTTTTCTCGGGTGCTCGCCAGCTCAGCAATGGCCGGGCGCAGGGGAAGGCCGACACATTCGGTGACGCCGCGCCGCGCAGTGAGCTTCGTCGACGGAAAGGTGAGGCCTACCGCAGCCGCAAAACGGGCACCGTAACGATTAGCCAGGCCAGCCTTGGCATTCTGCTCGTGGATCACCACGGGAATACCGCGCTTCTTGGCAGCCTGATAGAGCGGCGTCGAGACAAAACCTCCGAAGCCCACGGCGACATCCGCCTGTGCGTCGTCCAGCACTCGGCCCGCCTGCGCTACCGCGGCGCGGTAGCGCCCGGGAAAACGCAGCGCCGCCATATTAGGACGTCGTGGAAAAGGAACCTTCTCAATAAGATCCAGCGGGACTCCCGCCTCAGGAACTAGCGTGGCCTCTAGCCCCTCACGAGTGCCGAGAGCGCGAACCGAGGCTCCACGCTCCACCAGTGCGTGGGCAGTAGCAAGCAGAGGATTGACGTGGCCGGCACTTCCGCCTCCGGCTAGCACGACGTTCACATCAGTCACGGGTTCCCCTTTTCAGTACGGCTCGGGCACGGTAGGCGAGGTTGCTCCGCACCTGGAAAGATTCTTTGACTCCCGGCACGGCTCGCGCCGCCGAGATACACACACCAACAGCGAGCAGACACGCGATGGCGGCAGTTCCGCCCTGGGACATGAAGGGCAGTGGCACACCGAACACAGGAAGGAGCGCTGTAACCACCATCATGTTGGCCATCGCCTGGCCCACCAGCCAGATGCCGACTCCACCCACCACGAGGCGGGCAAATGGACTTGGATGATTCCGGCAAATCTGGAAGAGGCTCCACCCCAGAAGGCAGAACATTCCCACCACTACGAGGCAGCCGAGCAGCCCCAGTTCTTCACCAACAACGGCGAAGATGTAGTCGGTCTGCGCCTCGGCGAGGTTCCCCGGCCACTTCTCGGCGCCCGTTCCTAAACCAGATCCACCAAGTCCACCGGAGCCGAAGGCCCACAGGGCGAAGTCCGGCTGGGTTGGCTCCATTGGATTAGGTCCGCCAAAGAGATGCGCGAAGTACTGTGCAAAACGGCCAGCTCGCGAGCTTTGTACAAGAACAAGCACCGCCACACCGAGACCGCCAGCCAGCG
>JAKORR010000600.1 GCA_029777735.1 Armatimonadota bacterium
CACACGCAGGTCTTTGTCTTCGCTTGACTTAATCGCCGGTAGGGGCGGGTCTGAGACCCGCCCCTACGCTGTGTTGAGAAACTGCTCCGCGATTTCTCGTCCCCCTTGCAAGGGGAGGAGCAAGCCTCCGGCTTGCATGGTGGGGGTTCCAGCCGCTGCCGCCACACACAAGCCCACACTAGCTCAACAGACCCGCCCCTACCCTAACCGGAAGGATATGACCGTGTTAAGATCCGCATGTGTGCCCGCTCTGACGTTACATCCTTGCGAAACCGCCGCCCGCTTCCTATACTTGGACACGTACTGGTGCCGAGCTCCGGTGTAACAGGTTTCTTTACTGAGCTTCACCCCGGTCAGCGCTGCACCATCATTCCGCCAGGCTTCTGTCTCTTGCCCAGAGTTTGATTGATCACGTGCACACTCGCGCCCGGCCAGAGGTATCACCCTGAATGAACAAGAAGCAGGTGCTTCTATCTCTTGCTTTTGCCGTCGTGCTGGGCATAGTGGTCAGCACCATGACAGGCGGCCTGAAGCTCCCGATCTTCGAACAGGAAGCGCCCGGCCCATCGTCGTCCATTCTCGCGGCAGGTGAGGCAACCGCCGCCGCGCTGCCCTCATCCGAGGACAGGGAGGTTCAGGCAACCGAAACGCCCGAGGTCAGCCCGGTGCGCAGCGACCCCAGGCTGACTCCCGCCCCGCGCGGCACCGACCTGCCTGACGTGCTGCTGCTGTACGACCCGGAAAAGCCCACCCCGTTCGACGCCAACTTTTGCCTCATTGCCGAGTTCTACGGCCTGCTGTGCGCGGCATTCGACCTCAACCAGCCGGACTTCCTGCCCGCCGATCTGCTCGACCCGAAGGGCCGGCCCTACAAGCTCATCGGCATCAGCGCGGCGAACCTGTCCCGCCTGACGTACAACGAGATCCTGACGCTCCAGTTCCCCATCTCTGAGGACCTCAGTAGCCTGCTCATCTACAACATCAACGAGTCGACGAGCAGCCACGTGCTCAGCCAGCTTCCGCGCGGGGAGATACTCGGGGCGCGCCCCGTGCAGGACTCGGTACGAGACTGGTCCGTCACACCGCGGGCGGTCGAGGTGACGCGGGAGTTCAGCGGCCTGGATATCCAGCCGACCGAGAGGCTGCCACAGAACGACTACGAGCTTGTTGTCAGCAGCCGGGGCGAGGCCATCCCGCTGATCATCTCGACGGACGACCGCGACCTGACCTACCCGATCTTCGCGCAAGTGCCGTATGGCCGGGGCATCGTCTACGTCCACTCCGGCTCAAGCGCGGGCAGCCTCATGGAGCAGCCACTACGGCGGCTCTACTACCGCACAGAGAACTTCACCACTATCATCCCGATCATGATTGCGATGCGGGCCGAGCTGGGCG
>JAKORR010000601.1 GCA_029777735.1 Armatimonadota bacterium
GGCTGGATGAACTGGTATCTGCAGTTCCCCAGCGACGCCAACGAGGCCGACCTGCAGGGCACGGATCGCAGCGCCATCCTCGACGACAGCTTCGCGCCCACGCCTTGGGGACTGCGTGCCCAGGACTTGATCCGGCGGTTGGCTCAGATGGATCTTTCACGCCAGGGAGCGCGTACCGTGTTCGACGTGGACCGCACCAAGTGCCTGGTTCCCCGGGAGTGGGGACCGGAGCTGGTGATCGTGCGCGACTGGGACAAGTACGAACATCCCATCGACTTCCGATGGCCCTGCAACGAGTGGATAAACCTCAAGCTGGTCGAGGAACGTTGACCGGCGAGGCAACACAAAGCAACACAACTTCCTCGGCAAGATATACTCCTTCTGCCGAGGCATCGCCGCTTGTCTGTCCCGGTCAGCGCTTCGACCTGGTGCTCAGTACCCCGGCGCGTAGGCGTCGGCATTGCGCCAAGGCAGGTAGGTCCTCACGTTCGCCAGCACGCTGTTGTATGCTCTGTCGCGCCGCAGCCACTTCACGTGCCCATCGCAGTAGGCAACATTGATTCCGTCGTTGTGTACCGCCGGGTAATTGGTGTTACACGAGAGGTCATTGGGGTTGGGGCGGCTGTAGGGACGCCATGGCGCGATGCCTTCGCCAATCATGAATAGCTCGGCGGGCCGTATGATACTGGACATCTCTATCTGATTACCGCCGCCGCCACCATCCCAGCAGTCATTCACCGCGTAGCTGCTGGGCAGGTTCATAGCATTTGCAAACGGGTGGAAATGGCCGCAGGTCGCCTGGTAATTCCATCGAGAGCTGGGGCAGATAAAAAGTTGGTGGTTCTTCACATAGGGGTAAATGGCGTGTTTCCAGAACCACACGTTGGCATTACCACAGCTACCCGAGATCTTCCAGGCAGGCAAAATCTCGGGAATGTACAGTTCCCGCAGGATAGACTTGGCCAGAGGGCGGGGTGGCTGGTAGCCGTTGCTGCCGCGCAGGAACGAGCGCGTATAAGGTGGCAGGTTTCTCGTGGAAATGGGCCAAGATTCCGCCCCGGAACCTAGCCGGGCGTCGGCCGTCCTGTGATTCCTGCCTTGGGCCCTCGCGACGGTCTCTTCGCGGCGAAAGATTTATCCTGAGTGAACCGAACACTCCCGGTGACGCCTCAACCTGCGCACAGTAGACGAGGCGTTTGACATTGTGTGGGGGGGGAGGGACTACAATTATGGCAGAACTTGACCCGCGCCATGCGCCGCTTCAGCGGCAGGGCGGGGAAGGTGAGTAGTTACCTCATGGAGATGATGGGCATGTCCAGACGAGGTTTCACTTTGATCGAGCTGCTGGTGGTGATTGCGATCATCGCCATCCTGGCAGCGATCCTCTTCCCGGTCTTCGCAAGGGCGCGGGAGAAGGCAAGACAGACGAGCTGTCTGAGCAACATGAAGCAGATCGGGCTGGCCGGGTTGATGTACGCGCAGGACTACGATGGGAGGTATCCGCAACAATGGTACGGCTCCGGCGGCGTACCGTATGCATCGGTTGGCTTCAACTTCCGTGAACTGCTTACCCCATACATGAAGAATGAGCAAATCTGGCTATGTCCCAGCCGCCAGCCATCTTTCGCCGCCTGCCACTACGAGGGCTATGCCTGGGGTCGGGGCACCAATACGTGGCTGGGCAGGCTCCACGGCGGTAGCTATGGCATAAACGCCAATATCTGGCATGCCTACCCGAATCCGCCGGCGGGCGTCCGTACGGGCATTGATGCATTGCCGGATTCTCAAATCGAGGACCCAGCGGGGACGTATGCGTTCGTGGAGTGTAACTGCCTGGCTCTCTGGCCCGGCTTAGTCCCAAGGATCGGTGGGCAGGCCTCACAAGATGCGTACCCGCATAACGATGGCTTCAACGCCGCGTTCGCCGACGGGCATGCCAAGTGGCTAAGAGAGCATAGATTTGGATACTTCACACCCAGAGCGGGTGATTAGAATTAGGTGATGATGACTTTCTCCCTGTAAGGACAACCTGGAACGGGCGCATGCCCTCGTTACTGGAACTCCGACCCCTGAGGCGCCGGTGGGGCGCACGCCCTCAGGGCACCGACACGGGGAGCACGGCGGGTTGGGACGCCCGTCGCCTGTGGTGATGTCCGTATCTGCATAAGAGCGCGACAGGGCGCTTTACTGTCTGGCCGTAGACCCCGCTTTCTCCAGCATCCCCTCTCCTAGTTTCGCGTCACGCTGTCGCCTTCTTGCCCAAAACTGGACAAGGGCGGGTTTCCGTGTTATACTGGCCAAAGAGAGAATATGGCCCCTTACCAGTACAAACGCGAACCCCTGAGCGACGACGAGACCAACGCCCTGGCCAACGCCTGCGAGAGCTTCCAGGAGAAGCTGGTTGTCTGGACACTGCTGGACACAGGGCTGCGGGTGTCCGAGTTCGCCGCCTTGACCAAGGAGAACGTCCAATGGCAGGAGCGCAGGCTTGTCATCCACGGCAAGGGCGGCCCCTACGGTAAGCGCAGCAAGCGCCGCGTCATTCCTATGACCGAGCGGGTCCGCGGTCTGATCGAGTACCACTTCGCCGAGCACAACGAGATCGGCATGAGTGGGCGGACGATCCAGCGCATCGTCAAGCGAGTGGCCAACCGCGCCGGGATCGCCAAGCCGGTGACGCCCCACGTGCTCAGGCACACCTTTGCGGTCAACTGCATCAAGAAGGGCGTGTCTACGCGCGCCCTGCAGACCCTGCTGGGCCACGACCGGCTGACCACGACCGAGCTCTACTTGAACCTGTCGCCCGAAGACGCCATCCGCGAGTTCCTGGACAAGTGGTGAGGAGAGAAGCAGCCCCGATGATCCCATCTCGCAGGGGAGGTCTGGCCAGTGAGTGAGCTAACAGCGGTTGTTGATCAGTACGCGGAGAAGCTGGATGCCCTCCTGACCAGACTGGTGCCATCCCAGCCTACTGAGGCGGACTTCAGACAGCCCGTAGACGAGCTTCTTAACGACTTCTGCGAGGCTGTGGGCGTTCAGCCTATGAGCCATACCGAGTACACCGTCGCCAGCGGACGCGCAGACGCCGTCTTCAACCGGTTGATCATCGAGTACAAGCGTCCGGGGGTCCTCGGGCCTAACCTCACACGCCGTGCTGTCCGAGACGCTACCGCCCAGCTCGTCGGCTACATGACCTCTCTTGCCCAGGGCGAGCGACATCAATTGCCGCGTATTGGCGGGGCAGTCTTTGACGGAACGCATGTAATCTTTGTGCGTGTCCGTGAGGGTCACCTGGTCGTTGAGGATCCGGTCTCTGCCGACCGCCCTGCTCTCAGTCGGCTGCTCCACTGGATGGTGGCGCTGTCGTCGGGGGTGGCCCTTACACCCGAGAACCTGGTCAGAGACTTCTCCATTGACCAACTGCGCACGCAGCGGATCCTGCGGCAATTCAAGAGCGGCCTCGATTCAGCCCTGGCCAACGGCGAACCCCTCACTCGCGGCCTGTTCCGACAGTGGCAGCTCTTCTTCAGTGAGTCTATTGACTATCAGGAGGCGTTCGGCGGGCGCAAACTGGAGGGCTTGCGCAGGTTCGCCCACCGCGCGGGCATCGATGTGCGCACCGCAGAGGACGCTGAACGCTTCTTCTTTGTGCTCCACACGTACTTCGCCCTGTTGGTCAAGCTATTGGGCTGGTTGGCCCTATCCCGCCATCTGGGGGCAAAGCTGGGCGGCCCGGTCTTCGGGCAACTGGCCTCGCGGGGTGATGACGCCCTGCGAGGGCAATTGGAGGAGATGGAGAGTGGCGGCATCTTCCGCCAGTATGGCCTGGTCAACCTGCTCGAGGGCGACTTCTTCTTGTGGTATCTGCACGCCTGGAACGATGACATTGCATGCGCCCTGCGGGACCTCCTCAACCGCCTGGATGACTACGATCCGACCACCCTGACCATCCATCCGGAAGAGACGCGCGACCTGTTCAAGAAGCTCTATCACTACCTCTTGCCCCGCGAGGTGCGCCACAACCTCGGCGAGTACTACACCCCCGACTGGTTGGCCCAGCGCTTGCTCACGCAGGTTGATAACGACTTCTTTACCACAGACCCCGCGCGCGGCGCAGCCCAGCCGACCCTGCGGCGCAAGCTCAGAGAACTGCGTTGGCTTGACCCCGCCTGCGGTTCGGGCACCTTCCCGATCCTCATTATCCAGCGCTACCTTGAGATAGGCCGCGAACTGATGGTGAACGAGGCCGACCTGCTGGAGTGGATCACCACCAACATCGTCGGCTTTGACCTCAACCCCTTGGCGGTGATGACCGCGCGGGTGAACTACTTGCTGGCCATAGCAGACTTGCTGGAGCACCGGCGGGGAGAGGTCACCATCCCCATCTACCTGGCCGACTCCATAGCGACCCCTTCGCTACCGGAGCGTCAATTGGACATGGAGACCGGTGGTGGCTATCGGCTCACTACTGCCGTGGGCCGCTTCCTGATCCCCAGAGAGGCCTTTGAGCACAACTTCGACGGCTTCTGCGAACTGCTAGACCGCTCAGTGCGCGCAGAATTGTCGGCACAGGCATTCTGTCAGCAGGCCACACAAGAACTCGGGCTGCAACTCGACACCCTCGGCCAAACCATCCTGGGCGAACTATGCGGGCAACTCGGCGATCTTCACCGGCAGGGACTCAACGGCCTGTGGGCCCGGCTGATCAAGAACAACTTCGCGCCGCTCACCGTTGGCCGGTTCGACTACGTGGTCGGCAATCCGCCCTGGATCAACTGGGAGCACCTGCCTGATGGCTACCGCGAGGACACCCGCGACTTGTGGACCCGGTATCAGCTTGCGGGCACCTTCACCGGAGGCCGTCCGCGTCTTGGGGCAGTCAAGGTGGACATCTCTGCGCTCATGACTTACGTGGCGATGGACGCTTATCTGAAGCCGAGAGGTCGGCTGGGGTTTGTGATTACTCAAGCGGTCTTCAAGACCGCAGGCGCAGGGCGCGGTTTCCGGCGGTTTGCCATCCCCCAGAGCAAGGGTCCCGACATCCCCCTGCGCGTCGTTCATGTGGACGATATGGTGGAGTTGCAGCCTTTCGAGGGCGCCAGTAACCGGACCACGGTCGCCATTCTGGACAGGGGCTCCCCAACGCGCTATCCGGTGTCTTATACCCTATGGCGCAAGACGCGCGGCCTGCCGCGTGGTCAGGGCCTGACCTATGACCATACGCTCAAAGAGGTATTCAAAATCACCCAACGCCACAACCTGAAAGCCGAGCCGGTGCAACCGGACGATCCTACCTCCTCCTGGCTCACCGCGCCCAAACCCGCTCTCCAAGGCCTGCGAAAAGTGCGAGGA
>JAKORR010000602.1 GCA_029777735.1 Armatimonadota bacterium
CGCCGGTACGTCGTGCGGGCCACGGTTGACACCAACTACGGAAGCGCGACGCTGGCTGTGACGCTATGACCTACCCTCTTTCGTCCCTCGCTGTAGCCATCACGGACGCGGGCATCGCGGGCCCCAGCTTTACTGACATTCTGGAGAGCCTCAAAGCCCAGGCACGCCTGATTCTCGGAAGCGATGCGTACCTGGAGGCCGACAGTCAAGACGGTCAGATGCTCGCAGTCTTCGCCCGCCACATCTACGAGGTCAACGCGTCGTGCATCAGCGCCTACGCGTCATTCTCACCCGCCTCTGCCCTGGGCGTTGGGCTCAGCTCTGTCGTCGCAATCAACGGCCTGCAGCGCTTGCCAGCAAGCAACAGCCAGTGCAACGTGACGATCGCAGGCACGGTGGGCACAGTCATCACATCTGGCAAGGTGCGTGACACCCAGGGGCGGATGTGGTCACTGCCTCCGGAGGTGACGATCCCGCCCGAGGGCTACGTTGTTGTTACAGCCACCTGCGACACAGAGGGCCGCGTGAGCGCCGCCGCTGGGACGCTCGTTGAGATCGCGACGCCGACGCGAGGATGGACCTCCGTGTCCAATGCGACTGCGGCCAGCCTGGGCGAGGATGCTGAGAGTGATGCCAGCCTACGTCGTCGCCAAGCAGAGAGCGTGAGCCTTCCCTCGACGACCCTGCTTGATGGGATGCGCGCTGCGCTCTTGGCGGTTGAGGGCGTGACAGAGGCCCGGGTCTACGAGAACCCCACAGGCGCGGTTGACTCCCTGGGTCTTCCTGCGCACAGTATTGCCGCTGTGGTCGCTGGCGGGGATGCCCAGGCGGTCGCGCAGACCATTTTCCGCTACAAGACCCCAGGGGCGTACTTGGTCGGCTCGACTGCACAGACGGTCTACGACAGCGCAGGGTACCCCAACACCGTGCGATTCGCTGTGCCGGCGAGCGTACGCATTCGGGTGTCTGTCAGCATCCACGCGGGCATCGCCTACACGAGTCTGGTGGCCGACACCATCAAGGCGCGCGTCGTAGAGGCC